>JBJMLW010000439.1:0-4902 GCA_045805105.1 Flavisolibacter sp.
TATTGCTGTAAAAAAAGAATCGCTCGAAAAAATAAGGAATCACCAGTACACGAGTACAATAATCAAAACTACCGTGCAGGATCGTTCCAACAGGTTTAGAAATGTTGCGGAAGACGAGAATGATATGTTACGCCTGATGCTGGTGGAATTCGAAGCGAATGCAATTCTTTATACGATTGATCAGCAATTCTTCGTAACGAGGTAAGCCCCCTGTTCCCGAATGGGGATCTTAGATCAATCGGATTAACAGATGTTCGATCTGACTTGAACATTGAAAATTGAGAATTGCTTATTTTCTTATCGAATAGCGGTGTCGAATAAAAAGGTAGGGAAAATCTTAAAGAAATATATCTGTCATTAGTTCCTTTCCGGGGTTCATTGAATATTTCTCGAAATCAGTTTCACCTTCGTTCCTTAAAACATCTTCATCAATAAAAAAATTGCCGGTACAGCTTTCGGAAGGCTGCTTCAAGATGTGATATGCAGCATCAGCAACTATTTCAGGCTTACGGCTGATCTGCATGAGGAAATCTCCGCCCAATAAATTTTGTACTGCGGCTGTTGCAATGGTTGTTCTTGGCCAAAGTGCATTGGCTGCAATTTTTTCAGAACGCAGTTCTTCTGCAAGTCCGAGAATGATCATGCTCATTCCGTATTTACTTATCGTATAGGCAAGGTGTTGGGCAAACCATTTCGGATCCAGATTCAAAGGTGGTGAGAGATTTAGAATATGTGCGTTCGATGATTTTTTCAAATGTGGGATGCATGTTCTGCACATAAAAAATGTTCCGCGGATCTGGATGTCATGCATCAGGTCAAATCGTTTTGGTTCTGTCTGCAGTGTAGGGGTAAGGTTTATTGCACTCGCATTGTTAATTAGGATATCTAATCCACCAAAGGTTTCTATAGTTTTCTGTACAGCTGTTTCAATCTGCGATTCATCACGTATATCGCAAGGAACAGCAAGAACATTTACGCCCATGCGTTCAATTTCTTCAGCTGCGGAATATATGGTTCCTTCCAGTTTAGGATGCGGTACGGTTGTCTTTGCAGCTATAGCAATGTTAGCGCCTTCCTGTGCCAGTCTTAAAGCAATTGCCTTTCCGATACCCCTGCTTCCACCAGTAATAAGTACATTCCTATTCTTTAATGACATAGTCTATAGAATTCTCAAAAATGATAAATCACGTTTCACGTCTCACGTCTCACGATTGACGTTTCACGTTTCACGCTTAATACTCAGCGAGCCTGGGTTTTGTTTCGATGATTTCGTCGATATGCTTCAAAACTTCAGGTGTCAGTTTTGGCAATACTTCCAAAGCCTCCAGGTTTTGAAGTAACTGTTCCTTTTTTGTTGCACCCAGGATGGCAGTGGTTACATCAGGGTTTGATACGCACCACGCAATGGAAAGAGATGCTAGTGATGCATGAAGTTCATTTGCAAAATCAGATAATCTTCGAACCCTTTCGAGTTTGTCTTCTGCCATCCACCTGTCCTTTAACCAGTCGAAACCTTCCAATGCAAACCGGCTGCCTTCGGGAATTCCGTTATTGTATTTACCGGTGAGCAGACCTGCAGCAAGCGGACTCCAGATGGTAGTACCCATGCCCACCGTTTTGAAAATCATTTTGTATTCATTTTCAATTTTATTTCTTTCAAGCAGGTTGTATTGCGACTGTTCTACTGATGGCCCGATCAGGTTAAGTTGTGCAGCAACACGATGTGCTTCCATAATTTCTGCCGCACCCCATTCACTCGTTCCCCAATACAAAACCTTTCCCTGCTGAATGAGAATATTCATCGTGCGAACAACTTCTTCAATCGGTACATTTTTATCAGGACGATGACAGAAATAAAGATCGAGATAATCCAATTGCAATCGCTGGAGTGCTTCATGGCATGCTTCGGTAAGATGTTTCCTGCTCAATCCTGTCTGGTTGGGTTTATTCTGTTTACCCCGCCATCCGAAGAATGCTTTACTGCTGACAGTATATGAAGTCCTGTCCCAGTTTTTCTTCTTCAACACACGTCCCATGAGTTTTTCACTCTCTCCGAGTGCATATACTTCTGCGTTATCAAAAAAGTTGATCCCGTTATCGTAAGCAATTCCCATGAGTTCATCTGCCTTGCTTTCATCAATCTGTTTGTGAAAAGTAACCCAGCTGCCGTAAGAAAGCACACTTAGTTCAAGTCCCGTTTTGCCCATGCGTCTGTATTCCATTTCCTAATAGTTTAAAGTTTCAGGTTTAATGCCTGCCTGCCGGCATGCAGGTTTAAAGTTCGGTGATTAGAAGTAATGGGCAATGAGTTCAATTGTGTATGTTCTTTGTAATTTGGTGGATGAGATTTTTAATTTCAGTGGGTTGTATTGTTTCGGCTTACTTAATTTTTTCTTTTGATGTAAAGAAAACCGAAGAATTGACCTGGATAAGGATCAACCTCATGGGTTATCAGCCTGGCAGCATTAAAGTTGCAGTGTGGTGTTCAAAAGAAACTGCTCCGATAAAAACATTTCAGGTTATCAATGCTGAAACTAAAAAAATTGCTTTCAGTGGAACTGCAGGTCACCCATTCGGGGCTTACGGTCCTTTTACACTGACGTACCGCCTTAACTTTTCTTCTTTTAAAAAACCCGGAACCTATTACCTGCAGGCAGGTGGTGCAAAATCACCAGAATTCAGCATCGGTGATGACGTTTACAAAGGAGCCGCAGATTTCTGCCTGAGGTATATGCGGCAGCAAAGAAGTGGATTTAATCCTTTCCTGAAAGATAGTTGCCATACCCACGACGGATATACTTTATACGGTCCGATGCCAGACAGCACATTTGTTGATGTAACAGGTGGATGGCATGATGCAAGTGATTACCTGCAGTATTCCACCACATCTGCCAATGCCACGTATCATTTGTTGATGGCTTATCGGGATTATCCATCAGTATTTACAGATGAAAAACTTGCAAATGGACTCGATGGAAAAAATAATATTGCTGATGTGCTGGATGAAGCAAAATGGGGACTCGACTGGTTGCTGAAAATGCACCCGCGGCCAGACTGGATGTTTAACCAGGTTGCAGATGACAGGGACCACATTTCCATGCGCATTCCAAAACAGGACAGTCAATATCACAGAGGATATGAACGACCAGTTTACTTTATAACTGGTGAGCCGCAGCAGCAGGGAAATTTTTTGAATCATACAACAGGCACATCGTCTACAGCTGCAAAATTTGCAAGTGCATTTGCTCTGGGAACAGAAATCTTTGGTTTTGATACAGATTTTGGAAATACATTATTCGAAAAGGCCAGAACCGCTTTTGCATACGCGGAAATAAAAAAAGGTGTAACGCAAACAGTATCTGTCAGGTCGCCTTATATATATGCTGAAGAAAACTGGACAGATGATCTTGAGTTAAGTTATGCGATGATGTCAGGTGCGACAAATAACTTGCTAAAAAAAATCAAAGCAAAAACAGGGAAAGGACCAGACAGCAACATACTGATTGATAAATCCTATTCTTTAGCACTAGAAGAAAAAATCACACCATGGCTAGGAAAAGATACTGCATCGCATTATCAATGGTATCCTTTTATCAACCTTGGTCATTTTGAATTAGCTAAACAACTTTCAGGCGAAAGAAAAGCTACAATTATTGGCTTTTATAAAGAAGGCATCAGCCGCGTCTGGAACAAAGCCATTAAAAACGCATTTTACAGAGGTGTGCCGTTCATCTGGTGCAGTAATAATCTCACTACCTCATTTGCCATTCAATGTTTGTGGTACAGGCAATTATCCGGTGATAAAAAGTTTGAAGAACTCGAGCAGTCGAATTTCGACTGGCTGTTTGGCTGCAATCCATGGGGAACATCCATGGTGTATGGTTTACCTGCAAATAGAGATACGCCAACTGATCCGCATTCTGCTTTCACACACCTTAAAAATTATCCTATTGATGGTGGATTAGTTGACGGACCTGTTTACGGAAGTATTTTCGGAAACCTTAAAGGTATCACCCTCTATAACGAAGATGAATATGCGCCTTTTCAAAGTAAGCTGGCAGTTTATCATGATGATTATGGCGATTACAGTACCAATGAACCAACCATGGATGGAACGGCATCCCTGGTGTACCTGCTTGCAGCAAAGGAGGCGGCATTCATAAAAAAGCCAGTGCCCCTGCAGGGGGCTTCACATTAAGCAGGGGTGCCATCATCCGGGGTGATTCTACCAAAAGAAACATTGCTATCGTTTTTACAGGCGATGAATTTGCCGAAGGCGGTAATGATATTATTACTTCGTTGAAAAAGTTTCACGCCAGTGCTTCATTTTTTTTGACGGGACGGTTTTATAGAAATCCGGTTTTCGCTACACTAATTGAAAATTTAAAAAAGGAAGGCCACTATCTTGGTCCGCACAGCAATGAACACCTGTTGTATTGTGACTGGAACAACCGTGATAGTTTATTGGTAAGCCAAAAACAATTTCTTACTGACCTGGAAAAAAATTACAGGGAGATGGCGCATTTTGGAATCCAGCGAAAAAACGCAAAGTATTTTCTTCCACCCTATGAATGGTACAACGATTCCATTTCAGAATGGACAAAGAATATCGGGTTGCAGCTTGTAAATTATACGCCGGGAACATTAAGCCATGCCGACTATACCAACAGCACTGATAAAAATTACAGGAGTTCTGCAGAAATATTAAATTCAATTATCACTTTTGAGAAGCGTCATTCTTCAGGATTGAACGGATTCATTCTGCTGATGCACATTGGTGCCGGTACTGGCCGCACGGATAAGTTTTATAATCAGTTACCTGTTGTTTTAAAATATTTAACTGACAGGAAATATAAGTTCGTCAGGATTGACAATTTGCTTCAATAAACGGACTTCCCTTCA
>JBJMLW010000440.1:0-3088 GCA_045805105.1 Flavisolibacter sp.
CGGATGCATTCTACCACTTCTTTAGCCTGGATAATGGATGGGATGGTTTCTTCTCTTACCTGGATACTATTGGCATGGATCAGATCCACACTTTCATTAAACCGTTTATTCTTTTTCAGATTATTGATACAGGTATGAACGATAATTCTCCTGATCCATCCTTCCAGGGCACCCCTGTTTTCAAACGTATGGATCTGGGAAAATACTTTTATAAAACCCTCCTGTAACATATCCTCTGCATCCTCACGGTTATGCGCATAGCGATAGCAAACCACCAACATTTTACCACTGTATTTTTCATACAGGGTTTTTTGTGCTGCAGCATTGTTTTTTAAACAACCTTGCAAAATGGCTTCCTCTGTCATAATCACACTTTGGTTGCCTGTAATTTAAGACAATTTTCAATCTGAAAAGCTGCATAGTTTGTCGGATCCAGGTAAAATATATGAGGGCGACCATGGACTATAGACCATGGACCATAGCATGGTTCATGATCATGTATGTCTTACAGATTCTTCGTCATCGCACTATTCAATTAGGATATCACCGGTCATTTCAGGTGGAATGGGGAGGTCCATCATGCGGAGGATGGTGGGGGCGAGGTCGCCAAGCTTACCTGGTTTAATTTTTCCGCGCCATTCCTTATCAATAATGAAAAATGGAACAAGGTTCAATGTATGTGCGGTATTGGGTGATCCATCTTCATTAATCATGTAATCTGCATTGCCGTGATCCGCTGTAAGAAAAATTGTGTACCCGTTTTTTAATGCTGTGTCAACAATTTTTCCAACACATGTATCAACAGTTTCCACGGCCTTTACCGCTGCTTCCCATACACCGGTATGTCCGACCATATCGGCATTGGCAAAGTTGAGACAAATGAATGCGGCTTCACCTTTATTAATTTCAGGAAGAATGGCATTGGTTACTTCTACAGCACTCATTTCGGGTTGCAGGTCGTATGTAGCAACTTTTGGTGAAGGAATCATGATCCTGCTTTCGCCATTAAACGGTTGTTCCCGCCCCCCGCTGAAGAAAAAACTTACATGCGGATATTTTTCAGTTTCCGCTATCCGGATCTGTTTTAAACCATTTTGCTCAAGCACTTCTCCGATGGTATTATTAAGATTGTCGTTGTCGAAAATGATGTGAACATTTTTATAGGTTGCATCATACTCCGTCATCGTGGTATAATACAACTGAAGATGATGCATATCCTGTTGAGGAAAATCCATCTGAGTAAGCGCTTTTGTAATTTCCCGGCACCTGTCGGTGCGGAAATTAAAACAGATGGCCACGTCTTCATTTTTTATTGTTGCAACGGGTTTCCCATTATCCATGATCACGGCCGGAAGAATAAATTCATCGGTTACGCCATTTTTGTAAGATGATGCCACTGCTTCTATTGCGTTTTCGGCGTGGACACCAATACCTTTAACCAGTGCGTCATATGCAAGTTTTATCCTTTCCCAACGATTGTCGCGGTCCATCGCATAATAACGGCCACTTACCGTTGCAATTTTTCCAACACTCTTTAGTGTATGTTCCTGCAATTCACTTATAAATGCGTGACCGCTTTTCGGATCACAGTCACGACCATCAGTAAATGCATGAATAAACACTTTTTCAAGACCCGCATTCTTGCAAACATCAAGGATTGCTTTCAGGTGATTGATGTGAGAATGAACACCGCCATTACTTACAAGGCCAAGTAGGTGGAGAGGTTTTTTATTTTCTACAGCATACCGGATTGTTTCATTTAATGTTTTGTTGGAAGCAAACTGTCCATCCCTGATCGCTACATTTATCCTTTGCAGTTCCTGGTAAACAATACGTCCGGCACCAAGGTTCAGGTGACCAACTTCAGAATTTCCCATTTGTCCTTCCGGAAGTCCTACGGCCTCACCACATGTTGTTAAGGTTGTGTTAGGGAAACGATCGAAATATGAACTTACTGATGGCGTACGGGCATGCCTGATTGCATCAGATGCAGGAACTTTACCAAGTCCCCATCCGTCCATGATCAGGAGTATAACTTTTCTTTTAGGCATAATCGGGCTTGAAAGTGTGCAAAGCTATAAAAAGGTAAAGGTTTTGTTTAATTTAGTAGAGCCGGCATCGCTAATATGGTACATGGCACATTTTTCGAGTATTAGGGCAAACACATAATCTATGAAAAAGTTTTTACTCCTTTCTTCTATAACGCTGCTGGTTGTTGCCAGTGCATTCAAGCCCATCAGTGGCCTGGATGATGTTATCAATGCCCTCCGAACGGGAAATGCACAGGAATTATCGAGATATGTGGATGATAATATTGAGATATCACTTCCTGATAAATCTGACAGTTACAGCCGGGCACAGGCAGTTATGGTGCTGAAAGATTTCTTTGCTAATAATGGTGTGTCTGGATTTGAAATGCAATTCAAAGGTGAAAATGGAGGCAGCCAGTTTTGTGTTGGAAAGCTTTTAACTAAATCAGGCAGCTATCGTACAACTGTTTTCATGAAAACAAAAGGCGGGAAGCAACTGGTGAAAGAGATAAGGTTTCAATCGTTGTGAAGGTGAGATAAGTGATTAGACCATGGACAATAGACCATAGACCATGGACAATAGACCATGGACAATAGACCATAGACCATGGACAATAGACCATGGACCATGGATAATAGACCATAGTATATCCCGCTTCGGCGGGATTTTTAATGAGGATTACACAAAAACAGTCACGACATCCAAGGAGTCTATTGTATTACGCTGTATCATGGAGCATCATGGTAAATTCCTAATCTCTTCAACTTATTTTTGCCAAATGAATTTTGATGAACGCCTACGGCATTTAATTGACGAAGCATTAAAGGAAGATGTAGGCAATGGCGATCATTCTACACTGTGTTGTATTCCTGCCGATGTAAAGGGCAAAGCTGTTCTGAAGATCAAGCAGGATGGTATTCTTGCAGGAATGGAAGTTGCTGAAAAAATCTTCCGTTATAAAAAACCTTCCTGCACTTTTTCCGGTTTTAAAAACGATGGTGAAGAAATGCATGAAGGTGAAATAGCTTTTAAAGTTGAAACATTTGTTCACACCATA
>JBJMLW010000441.1:0-5788 GCA_045805105.1 Flavisolibacter sp.
GGAATCCTGATGGAACACTGACAAGCTATCTCGCATCAAAACGAAATCCGGTTACGAATGCATTGATGGAAGACAATACCCGGGAAACAATGAAGGCGCAGATGAACAACCAGATCGACTTCCAGATACTCAATAACCTGAAATTCACAACAAGCTTTAATGCACAGCTTACCAGTTACCAGGGATTTTATTTTGCACCCAGGTACCTTGATGACGGTGGTAATGAAAATTTCGGCAGAAATGATTTGAACAAAAGTTTCAACTGGCTCTTCCAAACTTTCCTTAACTATAATAAAAAATTTGGCGAACATTCACTCACCTTCCTTCTGGGTGTGGAAAAAGACAGGGTGAAGAATGACCTGATGCACATGGAAGGAAAAAATTTCGTTATTGAAACCGCACACTATGTGAAAGGTGCATTCATGGACAACCTTACGAAGCAGACATCCGATGCCAACGCTGTTTCAACAGCATCAGGCTTCCTGCGTGTTGCATACAATTACAGGGACCGCTACATTGTCCAAGGCTCATACAGGAGAGATGCATCTTCCAGATTTGATCCTGAATACCGCATCGGGAACTTTTCATCTGCATCAGCAGCATGGCGTTTTTCTGAAGAACGATTTATGGGATGGGCCTCAAAATTTCTTTCAGATGGAAAACTCAGGTTCAGCTGGGGTCAGTTGGGTAATGACCGCGTAGGTTATTATGATTATCTCACCCTGATCAACCAGGCTGATTACAGTTACAATGGTGTTGCCAGTGCCTCCCTCGGAACTGCTGTTGCTAACCAGCGTCTCGGTTGGGAAGCTACCGTTCAGACAAATGGCGGACTTGATCTTGCATTCCTGAATGGAAGAATCAATCTTGCTACGGATTATTATATAAAACGCACAAATAAATTATTGTACAATCGTCCCTTTGTTGAAAATACAGGCTATACCACTGCTCGTGTAAACATTGGTTCCATTGAAACAAGAGGACTGGAATTCCAGTTGAATGCAAATGTGATTCAATCGAAAAACTTTGGCTGGACAACTGGAGGCAACCTCACTTTTGAAAGTGGTAAGGTGCTGGAGCTCGCTGATCACACACCTTTCATTACAGGTAAATGGTTAATAGAAGAAGGAGGCAAGATCGGAAACTTCTATGGCTGGAAAAATCTTGGTGTTTACCAGTACGATGTTTCTAATGCATACACTGCAGATGGAAGACGCCTCACACCTGTGGATGTTGTACTGAGTGCCGACAGGAAAACAATTGTAAGTTTTGGCGGATATACACTCGACGGAAAACAGTACACGGACAGCGTTTATAAAAAATCTGCATTAGGCGCTGTTCTCAAAGGAGGCGATACTGAATGGATTGATGTAAACAATGATGGCATCATTGATGATGCTGACAGGATGATCCTCGGAAATGCACAACCGGATTTTTACTTTGGTTTCATCAACACTTTTACATACCGCCAGTTTTCATTGAACGTTATTGTTAATGGTGCTGTTGGCGGAAAAGTTTATAATTCATTTAAACAGAATCTTACAAATAACAGTTCTTCCAATGGTCCGGCACTTCCTGAAGCCATTTATGGTGCGTGGGCTTTGCAGGGAGATATTGCAACGTATCCTTACTTCCCGGATAAAAATAATCGTGGCAGCCAGCGTCCTAACGGTAACAGCCTGTTTATTGAAGATGCTTCTTTTGTAAGACTTTCAAGTGCCCGTTTGTCTTATCGTTTCAAACCATCAATGGCAAAGAAAGCATTCATGAGCAATGCCAGTCTTTATGTTTACGGAATCAACATTCTCACGTGGACTGATTACACAGGATATGATCCTGAATTCAGTTCAACTAATGCGCTTCAGCCGGGAGACGACAATGGTAAATATCCAAAAAGAAGAGAACTCGGTCTCGGTTTGAACATTCAATTTTAAAAAAAAGGAAATGAAGAAAATATTTGTTGTCATAATTTTCGGATCACTGCTTTTTGCAGGTTGTAAAAAATGGGTGAATGAAGAACCGTTATCAGACGGAACGATTGAACAGTTCTTCAAAAGCCGCTTCGATGCAGAAGCATGGATGTCGGGTATGTATGGACAATTCCAGCAACTGATGATCGGTGAATCGCAGTTCAACAACAGGGTAAATTTCTGGGGTGATGCACGTTCCGATAATATGGAACATCAATCACAATATTCCAATACCAATACGCAGGAGGTCCATTTCAATAGTCTCACTGCAAATAATGCATATGCAGACTGGTCGGGATTTTACAGGATTATTTCAACTGCCAATACCGCTATTGAAAAATTCCCGGAGATCAACACGTATGCAGCACCAGGATCACAGGATGTTCTTTCCGATGCAAACCTTACCAGTTATATCGCGCAGTCGTATGCTATGCGTGGCATCTGTTACTTATGGATTGCACGCGTCTGGGGCGATGCACCTATCCGTACACAGTCGTATAAAAATCTTGCAGACGATCCGAAATTACCAAGGGCAAATAAGGATAGTGTTTTACAGCAGGCCATCAACGACCTTACAAAAGCATACAACATGATTCCGAAAGGATCAACGCCAACTGTATGGTATATCGGTGAAGGCGCAATGGCCGCTGCATTGGCTGAATGTTATATGTGGAGAAGTCCCACCCGGGATCCCGACTATGCAAATGCCATCCTGTGGATGAAAAATGTTTTCAAAGCAAAATCACCTACAGGTAAAACTTATAATTCAAGCGGAACAGGTGCAACAGGAAGCGGTGGTTCTTTAACAGACCTTGAAGCAACGGTTGACTGGAAAAAACAATTTACTGATCCACCCAGCAGCAAGGAAGCCATCTGGAGTATTCACTGGGATGTTTCAGCCAATGGTTGTCCGTGTATGTCGGGCGTGTCTACTGCCGTTAACAATACACCCATGCGTACCGCAAGCCAGTTGTTCCAGGCATGGAGAACAGATACAATTGATGTTCGTCCGTTGCAAACGCTTGATGTTACAAAAACAGACAACTGGGATCGCGTATGGAAATGGTATCCGGGCTCATTCACAAAAACAAATTTCAAAATCTCTTATACAGGTACCTACGGAACAGGACTGAATGTTTACTTCCCGATGTATCGTCTTGCAGACATTTTCCTGTTGTATGCCGAAGCATTAAATAAAACAGGTGACGCTGTGAATGCAGTGAAGTATTTAAACTTTGTTCACCAGAGGGCGGGTCTTCCTGCTTATACAACTGCTGCACTTGCAACTCAGGATGCAAGAGAAGATGCGATCCTGAATGAAAGGAAGAAAGAATTATTCGCAGAGGGAAAACGCTGGTTTGATCTTGTTAGGACAGACAAAGTAATTCAGGTAATGGATCCGATCCTGATCGCCCGCCAGATTGCCCAGGGAGCTACACCAACGGGATGGGGTTCCGACAAACGCAGGTATTACTGGCCATTGAGCAGAAACGTTCTGAATGCAAATCCACAATTCACACAGAATCCGCCTTATACCGATTAATGCTGAATTATAATTGAATAAAATGGAAAAAAAGAATATAATATATCTCGTCGTTTTGCTGGTTGCTTTCACAGGATGCTACAAAAGACAAAAAGATTTTGATTATGTGAAAACGCCACTTGATCCTCATGTTTATAAAACTGCAAAGGATTATCTCATCGCCCGTGCCGACAGTGCTACACCAGGTCGTGTGGATACTATTTTTCGCTGGATGAAAAAAGCAATTGAATATTCCGGCATTGACTGGGCGGAATATGAAAAGCCGGGAAGGACATATATCTTTTTACACAACTCTGCAATCAAAGTCGTTACCTCAGGAAAAGTTACAGGTGGTTTTTTCTTTGATTACCCCGTGATCGCAAAAGATTCTTCCGGTAATCCGATCATCAAAGCAGATGGATCCGATTCAGTTCGCATTCCGCAGACATGGAATGAATATCCGCAGCAGTTTGTAAAAAATTACCTGCTGTCATTGATTGTCGAAGGAGAATACACTTTTGAAAACCTGGGTGTTCCAAACACCACTGCAAAAACACTTCTTCCTGCAGGTACTGTTGCAGGGAACGATTCAAAGCTGGGATATGTTGTAACAAAATCTGAACCCAGCAGTGAAGCCGGTGGAAATGGAAGTACCATATTTTTTGACAAGGCAAATGGTAAAGGTTTTGATCCTGAAGGCAAGATGAATTTCAGGATCATCAACAATTCAAATTCACCATTAAGAATTAATGATAAGATTGATGCCCGCACAGCAGGCATCCTCGCAACGAATGGACCGATTCACGTACTGGATAAGACCGTGCATCCTTTCCGGTATAGTTATCCTTGATGCACTTTCATTAAGCAGAACGAAACCACGGGGGCACAGTGGCACAGGGGAACATAGAGAAGACACTATGTAACTCAGTGACACTGTGCCTCTGTGGTTCAAAAAAAAACGAATGATCAGAACATTTTATGTCCTTTTAGCTATTCTTTTTTTTGAATATTCTTCTGCCCAGGTAAAAATTCGTCTCAATAATAACTGGGAGTTTGTAAGGCAGGATCTCGGCGGCATATGGGAAGCAGTTCGCCCTGTAACCAAAGGCAATCCGGAAAGTGTTCCTTTGTGGGATTCTGTTTCGCTGCCGCATTGCTTTAATGCAAAAGATGCTGTGGATCCTGATGTAAATTATTACCAGGGTCCGGGCTGGTACAGAACAAGACTTGCAGTGAACAATCCTTATGATCAGGGGCGCACACTTTTGCATTTTGAAGGAGCAGGACAGAAAACAGACGTGTACGTGTACACTACAAAAGTAGGTTCACATACAGGCGGATATGATGAATGGACTGTAGATATTACTGATGCTGTAGCAGCATTTAAAAAGGACACTGCATTTGCAAAACAGTATAAAGGAAAAATTCCAATTTCAATCCGCTGTGATAACTCGCGCGACCTTGAAATGATTCCTTCCGATTTATCAGACTTTAATCTTTATGGGGGAATTTATCGTTACCTCAATCTTGTTTATGTTCCTGTAATTTCAGTTGAAAGAATTCAGGTGATCGCATCAGTTGACACAGCAGGAAAAGTGGGTAAGGTTGATATCTGGACACAACTGTATAATCCCACCCATGCCACTGTCAGGCAGTCGCCAACATATAAAATTTATGACCCTTCAGGAAAACAGTTAGGCATTGATGACCGAAGATTCTTCCAGGTTAATGAAAATCCTAATCAGGGAAATTGTGTCATTAAGAATCCACAACTATGGTCTCCTTCAAACCCGGTTTTGTACACAATAGAAACTTCAATAAGAGTAGGTGACAGTGTTTTTAGCCATCGCGAAAAAATTGGATTTAGAAATTTTCAATTTGTAACAAAAGGCCCTTTCAAACTAAATGGTAAACGATTGCTGTTACGCGGCACACACAGGCATGAAGACCACGCCGCTGTAGCGGCGGCAATGACAGAAGACCAGATGCGCGAAGAAATGATATCCATGAAACAGATGGGTGTCAACTTTATCAGGTTGGGACATTATCAGCAATCAAGAATTATTTTAAACTTATGTGATAGCCTGGGCATTCTCGTATGGGAAGAAATTCCGTGGTGCCGGGGCGGCCTCGGAGGTGAAGTATACAAAGACCAGGCAAGACGCATGCTCACCAATATGATCACACAACATTACAATCATCCTGCTGTGATCATCTGGGGATTGGGAAATGAAAATGACTGGCCGGGCGACTTTCCTGAATTTGATAAGGAAAAGATCCGCGCTTTTATGAAAGA
>JBJMLW010000442.1:0-2092 GCA_045805105.1 Flavisolibacter sp.
ATCTTCAAACGTTCATTCATTTTATGATTTAAAAAATAAGCCCTGCATCCGGCAGGGCTTATTTTTTAATGAATTTTTCAGATTACTTAATCTTTACTCAGGTACATCTGCATGTCACCCTTAGCATTTAATGGCTCAATCATGACAAAATTTTTATCACGGATCAGGCGTGCCTTCAGTGAAGTAGTTGTTCCTGCATAATTTATGGTAACTACCGAGCTGGAGTCATCGAAAACATAATTGCCTTTCCGGGAGTTCTTTTTATCCTTTTCTTCATACGAACCATCTGCTCCGAATAACATGTGCATACCCTGAAAGGCTTTTAGCATTCCAACGCTCATAGCCATGGCTATGGCGCTGTCCTGTGCATTTTTCCATTTTTGTTTCATCTCATCTGAAATGTTAACAGAATCATTCTCGAGGTCACAATAAACGGCTCCATCATACATTTTTACAAGTGCCACGTGCCATGAACCTACCATGTCATTGCGGGAGACTTTGCTTTGAGCTTGTGCTAAAATTGTTATGGAAACAATACAAAGGGTAAGAATAAACCTTGATTTCATTTAAAAAAATTTCTATAAAGATGAAATAAACAGATAAACGTTGCATCATGCACGCTGACTGAAATAGTTCTTTGATTTGAATTTAAATTGAAAGAAAAAGCACAGCCTTATTATCTTTTTCTAACCAATTAGAAAATTATCGAGTTCCCATAGCTGCTGTTACCATCCTAGAAGGTACGCAAATACAAGAGGAGCCACGATTGTAGCATCGCTTTCAATTATATATTTCGGTGTGTGAATATCCAGTTTACCCCAGGTGATCTTTTCATTTGGATGTGCACCCGAATAAGAACCATAAGATGTAGTTGAATCACTGATCTGGCAGAAATAACTCCAGAATGGTATTTCATGCATTTCAAGATCCTGGTACATCATCGGCACCACGCAGATGGGAAAATCTCCTGCTATTCCACCACCAATCTGGAAGAAGCCGATTCCTTTACCTGAACTATGCGCCTTATAATAATTGGCCAGCCACACCATGTATTCGATACCACTTTTCATGGTGGCAGCATTTATTTCTCCTTTATAAACATACGAGGCAAAGATGTTTCCCATGGTGCTGTCTTCCCATCCTCCAACTACAATAGGAATATTTTTTTGTGCCGCTGCGATCATCCAGCTGTCTTTCGGATCGATCTGGTAATCTGCTTTCATTACTTCACTTAATAATAACTTATACATGAACTCATGAGGAAAATATCTTTCACCCTTGTCGTTTGCATCTTTCCATATTTTATGAATGTGCCTCTGGATTCTCCTGAACGCTTCTTCTTCAGGTATACATGTATCTGTTACGCGGTTGAGTCCTTTTTCGAGCAGGGCCCATTCCATTTCCGGCGTAAGGTCGCGCCAGTTAGGAATTCTTTCATAATGATTGTGTGCTACCAGGTTCATGATATCTTCTTCGAGGTTGGCACCCGTGCATGAAATAATATGGATTTTGTCCTGCCTGATCATTTCAGCAAGCGATACCCCAAGTTCAGCCGTACTCATAGCACCAGCCAGGGTTACCATCATTTTACCACCCTCAGCCAGGTGCTGCTCATATCCCTTTGCTGCGTCTACCAATGCTGCTGCATTGAAATGCCTGTAATGATGTTCTATGAATTGCGAAACCGCTCCTTTTGCCATATTTTAAAATTGAGCCGCAAAAATAACCAAAAGCCCCGCCCAATAAATAAAAATCCCGCCCGGTATGCACCGGTGCGGGATGATTACACACACTAAAACTAACTAGGATTTACGTTGCTTGCTGAATGTTATCCATTCTGAGTTGGTTGTCGATTTCATAACCATCTTAGTATCGGCATCCTCAAGAGTGATATAATATGAAGTTCCTTCGTCATTGGCCATTTCAAACAGATCGCTGATCCAGTATTTATCAGAAGTTTTTTTCAGTAAATGGATTAGAAAGAAGACTGTACATATACTCAGTGAAGATAGGATTGGGCCAAAGAATAAGTATCTTTGAAGTAGTTCTTTGCAGGCTGGTGTAATTTCAGAGACAAAGCAAAATGACAAAA
>JBJMLW010000443.1:0-5731 GCA_045805105.1 Flavisolibacter sp.
ACACCACCCATATGCAACAGCACCCTGCTTTGATGTTGCGCCACAGGAAGAAAGCAGCTGTCTTAACCATAAACATTCCGTGCTATGGCAATTGCTGTAACAAGTTCATAGGTAGTAAAATCCTTATCCTTCATGGCATCGTTCACCGGAAAAAAACGTCCATCAATATTTGTTTGCTGCAACACACTCACCAGCGCTTTTCGGAGTAGCTGGTTGCGGTACCGGAAAATTTTCAGTTCTGGCTTTACATGTTCCAGTGCATTAGCGAAAAGGTAAAATGGCAGGATAGCATAACGCGCATAATACGGCCCTTCAGTATAATAACCATCCGGTGAAAACAACTGGTCGATCAGCGCGATAAATCCACTTTTCTTATCTCCTTTTGTTCCGTATAATGCCTTATTGATATAATCCTGGTTGTTCAACACAATTCCTGTAATGCCCACACCGGCGCATCCCCATACGGCCTGGTTATGTATAAGGTTGAACCACGAGTCAAGGTCATTCGTAATAAATTCCACTTCAGGTTTAAATGCACCATCCTCAATTAACTTCCTATCTGTTACGGTGAGTGAGTTATAAATTAAATCATATCCAAGCGCTGCATACACGAGCCAGTTGGCATCATTCAGTGCCTGCCAGAATAAATGTCCGGGTGAACTGCTTGTTGCAAGAGGATGCGTTTGAAGTGTTGGATTAAGCCCTGCATACTTCAATAGGATATTTTTAACGAGCAATGCATATTTTTTATCTCCGGTAAGATTAAATAGTAATCCACCATTGAAGATCAGCATATAATTTTCCTTATGACGGTCATGGGTATAGCCGCCCTGTGCATCTTTTGGCAATGGTACATCCACATCCTTTCCCAGCCATGCATCTACACTTTGTTTCACTTCCGCATACGAATTTTTCAGGATGGAATTAGATGAAAGATTCTTTTTGATAAAGGCAAAGTCTGATTGCGTGTCAAAGGCGATAGGATGCTGTGCATTTGAGTAAATGGAAAAACAAAGGAAAACAATGAGCAGTCGCATAGATATTCCTAAATATAAGAATTAACTACGGAGACAGAGGGGTCATATAGTTTGCTTTCTAAGCGAATAAGAGTTCGGAAATCGGAATTACGGGCAAGCTACTTCATCATTCATCACTTCCGAAATCCGAATTCCTAATTCCCTAACTAACTTTCATTCAATGCATCGACGATCTTATGCATTTGATGCAGGTGTCTTGTCGTATGAAACAAAACAAAATGCAACACTTCGAGTTTGGTAATCGGCCCCAGAGGTAATCCTTCAATGAACCCCGACAGATCCGTAACCTGTACAAGTTTTTTGAATTTTTCAAAAGATGTTTTCAAATCTTCCATGATCGCCTCCTTCTCATAGGGACCAGGTTCAGGCACTATAAATTCAGGGGATTGCAGTTTAGTGGAGAAATCGAGAAAAGCATTTTTTAAATCCGGGATCCTGGCACCCGGATCTCTATCTGCAGGCTTTCCCGGCATTTCCATAGCCTTAGTCATACCGCGTGTTGATTTAATTACATGCCTGAATAATTGTGCGGCCGTCCAGCTACCAGGATAAGGAACAACATTCACCTTGTCTTCATTCAACGAATCCATTTGTTCAAGCAGTTGCACAACTGTTTCATCAATAGATTTCAATAGTGATGATATGTCAAAGGTTTCTGTTGTCATATAATAAGATTAAGTTTAAAGTTAGTGAATCGGCCAGCATGCACATTAAATATCATGGTTAAGATTCATTATGAATTCATTTTTACAAATCATACTTCCCGTAAATGATGATTGATTGAAATTAAAATGTTCTGCGTAAATCATAATCATCATAAAAATCTGCGAACTTTCTTTTAAATGTGTAACTTTCATATTCCTTCCTCTATTTAACTAAAGAATCAATTGATTTGAGGATACACTCAAATCAGTTCTGCAGCCCTCCCCGATTACTGAATTTTCATTTAACCAAAACTAAAATCATGAGAACTTCAGTTCACTATCGTGTAATTCACCTAAGCCTGGCTTTAATTTTATTGTGCAATGTCCACACAACTTCTGCCCAGGGACTTTCTCCTCAGACACAGGCACGTCTGATGCAGGTACTCCAGACATTTCAGAACGATCCGCTTCATCCTTTTGTTGGTGGCCTGTCTGCTGCCATAAAAATTGATGATCTTGCCGATTGGCAGGGCGCTACAGGATTCGCATCCCGGAATATTGATGGATCCAACAACCTGCTACCAGGCGGCACATCTTTTACCGTTGCCACACTTTCACGCGCGTACAGTGTTACAAAAACTTTCACTGCAGCCCTTGTACTCGAACTTGCGAAAGAAGGTACCTTCTCCCTCGATCAACCGGTAAGCCAGTTTCTTCCGCTGAATGCTATCAATCCTGGTTTGAACAGCGCTGTAACCATCAGGCAATTGCTGGCACATGAAAGCGGTTATTCAGATTTCACGGATAATATAAATTTCCAGATTGCGGTTGCTTTCCAGCCAACCAAGGTATGGTCGCCATTTGAATCAATGTATTTTTCACACCAGGAAAATGCACCCGGTGTTGTCCGTAAATATTCCAGCACCAATTACATTATCCTGGGAGCTATAATTGAAGCCGTGACAAATAAACCTGTTGAACAGTTATTCAGGGAAAGATTTCTTAACCCCCTTCAACTGAGTTCTATGTATTTGGCAGGACGTGAACTTATCGGTACGCATGGCTCACTTGCATCACCACACGACAACATCAGTGCGCTGAATCCTATATTCCAGTTCACCGGCCAGCCCACTTTTCCTGATGCATTCACCAACATCCGCAACCTGCCGTTTACGGCTATTGAAACCATTTCTTTTACCAGCGGTGGTATTGTTTCCAATGCACGGGACCTTTCAGAATGGGGTTCAGCATTATTTGGTGGAAGAGCAACTAGTACACAAACGATTAACCAAATGGTGAATTCCATTTCAACTACACCGGATGAAGATGGCGACTATTTGGGTTATGGCATCTGGCGCACTACAAAAATTTCTTCTACTGATGTATTTCTTGGACACGACGGAAGTGCAACAGGATATCGTTCTGTTATGTTCTATCAGCCGGAAAGGAAACTTACTCTTGTTGTGATGACGAACTTTCACGGGACAAATCTTTATAACATCGCGAAGGCTTTATATGAAGCATTACCGGATTTTATGTGTAGCACCAGCAATGATAATAAAGTGGTGGTTTGTAAGAATGGAATGTCGCATTGCATTGCCAGGGCAGCTGCTTCTAACATGATCAGAAAGGGTGCATACCTCGGTCCATGCGAAGGGAATCTGCAGAATTCTCATGCTACCATCGTTGATGAAACAGAGCAAGGCGGACAAAACCAGGTAACAAAAGCAAATGTTCAGAAAGAAACAATTCAGACATCAGTTTCGTTGAAAGCATTTCCTAACCCTTTCAGTAGCGAAACCGTCGTTACTGTAAATAATGTGAAAGGAAATGTTCAGCTGGACCTGGTTGATGCAAATGGACAGGTTGTATCAAAAATTTTTAGCGGTATGATGGGAAAAGGGCAACGAAATTTCAAGGTCAGTGCCAATAAACTTCCGGCTGGAATGTATACGATCAGAATGACAGGAAACAATACATTGCTGTCGCAAAAAGTTTTAATTATTCAATAACCGCCTACGAATGTAAGAGGAACTCGGATTTTTATGATGATTATGATTTTTATGATATTCAAATTTTCTGCGCAAATCATAATCATCATAAAAATCAGCGTGCTTATAATTCCTGGCGTCTCGGCTCTCTTTGCGCCTTAGCGTGAAACAAACCCGATATTTACAGGAAAAAATTATGGGATTCGACCAATACCACGAACCAGCAGACGAACTTTCACAGGAAGTGAGAACATTTGCGCGCATGATCAAGTCTTTAATCGAAGAAGCCGAAGCCATCGACTGGTATGAGCAGCGTATTTCAGTTGAAAAGGACAAGGATGCAAAAAAGATCATGGAGAACACCCAAAAAGAGGAATTCATACACTTTGCAATGGACCTTGAATTTCTGCTCAGGAAAAAGAAGAAATGGAATATAATAATGAAGAATGTTTTGTTTAAACCGGGTGATATAGTAGAAAACGGAGAGAAAGCAGAAGATGCAGTAGAATCGTAAATGTTTTCACTTGTTTCACGCCAAGGCGAAGGACGCAATGTCGCAAAGGTTGAAAAGAACACAGATTTTTATGATTTTGATTTATTAGGACATTAAATTTTCCGGGTCAATCATAATCATCATAAAAATCCGCGTGCTTTCTCTTTGCGTCTTGACACTCATAGCGGCTTTGCGTGAAACCCAAGGATTGTTCAATCAAATTACCCTTTCATTTCCTCCATCAACCGGTATCTGCGCACCAGTGGTTTTTGAGAACAACTGCCCGCACAGTTCTGCTGCCAGTTCAGCCACATCATTACTGGTGATTTCTGTTTGAAGCACATTATTCTTTTTGTACTGATCCACCGTTAATCCATATTGTTTTGCACGGGAAGAAAGAATTTCTTCAGTCCAGATACCCGTATCAAAAACTGCATTGGGATGAACCGTATTGATCCGGATGTTGTCTTTACCCCATTCGAGTGCAGCAATGCGTGCAAGCTGGTTCAGCCCTGCTTTCGAAACAGAATAAGCAGCGGCACCCGGACCAGGTGCGGGAACATTTTTTGAACCGATTACTACAACCCTTCCCCCTTTCACAGCAAGTTTTAAAAATGGATAGGCTTTCTGCAAAAGAATTCTGCCGGCGTCAAGATTGATGCGGATGACTTTTTCCCAAACATCATTGCTGATTGATTCTATTCTCTGAGAAGGTGGAAAAATACCTGCATTCAGGATCAGCATATCAATGCCTCCAAATGCAAATACAGCCTGTTCAATAGCTTTTTGAAGGCTAACTTCTGATGTTACATCGCATTGAATGCCCAGGTATTCATTTTTCTTAAAAGTACTTTCTACCGCTTCATTGATGTCAAGGGCTACAACCGCAGCGCCTCTTTTTAACAATGCCTCCACGCAAGCCTTACCGATACCGGATGCTGCACCTGTAACCAATGCCACTTCACCTGCAAATGAAGGTGCTTTCTGTTTACCCAATTTTGCCTGCTCGAGTTCCCAGTATTCAACATCAAAAATATCTTTTGCCGGTAATGCCCTGTATCCTCCAAGAGATTCTGCCCATTGAATGATGTCAATAGTGTGATCATAAATGTCAGCAACGATCATGGCGTCCTTTGCTGTCTTGCCGATGGCACATAATCCAAATTCAGGGTCAAGTACAACGCGAGGTGCAGCATCCAGGATTTTTTTACGGTCCTTTGAATGCGGTTCATTTTTTTCAAAGTAATTGCGGTAATGTTTTGCGTATGCTTCAACATCTCTTCCCAACATGGGCAGACGTTTCGTACGAATAACATGATCGGGTGTTGCCGGACCCTGTTGTGAAATACTTTCAACATCATCCCGGTTACAGAATGCCATCACTTTTTCATCATCTACCTGTTTCATGATCATAGGAAAACCTGCAACCACCGAAATTTCCTTTCTAAGTGAACAGAATTCCTCAGCATCCGCATTGTACTGATTCATTGATAATGGAGTGCTGTTTAATGGATAGGTTTTTAAATAGTCCTCAGCCTTTCCTACAAGGTGCAGCATCTTGTCGTA
>JBJMLW010000444.1:0-5137 GCA_045805105.1 Flavisolibacter sp.
ACTCTTTCCCTACACGAACTCTTCCGATCTCATACCCAGCGATAATCGTGGAGAACCTCATCACGGAAACTGTCGAATGACAGGTTATCGAGTGCCTTCTGGCTGGCCTCAAACGTATTTTCCATAAAACAAAAATAGGGTTTCCCCTTCACCGTTAAAAAATCACAAAATGTCGTTTTTACTATAGTTTCCCACAGCTTTGCCTTATTTTTGAAGACAATCATTTTTCTATGAAAAAAATGTTTTTTGTAACTGCATTCTTCCTGTCAGTTACAGTACTCAGGGCCCAGCAGGCAGTACAAACACCTGTTGCCATAACAAATCCGGCAGCTGACGTGTTACAGATTAAGGAAATGGAGCACGACTTTGGTAAGATTCCTCAGGGTAAACCCGTATATTATTTTTTTGATATTGTAAATCTTTCCGATATGCCGCTGAAACTGGATAATGTACAGGCCAGCTGCGGTTGTACTACTCCCGAATGGAGCAAGGAACCTATCCCTGCTGGCGGATCAGATAAAATCAGGGTGGGTTATAACGCCGCATCAGAAGGTGGTTTTGATAAAACAATTACAATCACATACAACGGTTCACAAACAAAAGTCATCAGAATAAAGGGAACCGTATGGAAAGCACCCGCAGGGTCCGCTCCCGCTAACCAGTCTGTCCAATTTTTAAAACAACAAATTCAATAACAACAATGAAAAAGTTCCTCTTCCTGACAGCCTCATTTGCAATAGGCTTCATCGCATTCGCTCAAGAAAAAGCTGATGATGTTATCAAAATCAATTTTGATAAATATGATTTCGGAAAGATCAAGCAGGGTGTTCCGGCTGTGACCTACTTTACAGTTACCAATATCAGCAACAAACCGGTTGTAATCGAAAATGCTTATGCTGGTTGTGGCTGCACCACACCAGAAGTTTCGAAAGCGCCGATCGCTCCAAATGCAACTACGAAAGTAAAGGTTGGATATAATGCTGCCGCTATGGGTCATTTTGATAAGGATGTAACGATTAAACTTGCGGGCGTGATGCAACCCAAGGTGATCAAAATTACCGGCGAAGTACTGGATGCTACTGCATTCGATACCTACACTAAGACCGATGAGTACAAAAAATATCAGAAAGAAAAAGCAACCAGGGAAGCCAAAGAAGCAAAAGATGCAAAGAAGGCTGCCAAACATTCAAAGAATGCTGTAACAGCAACGAAATAAATTCGCTTATTATAATTTATTAATCCCTTCCAACGAAGGGATTTTTTTATAGGTTAATTGCCAAGGCGCAAAGATTTATTTCATGCAAAAAAAGTAAAGAGTTTTATTAAATATTTCTTTGCGCCTTGGCGCTTCTTTGCGGCTTTGCGTGAAACAGCGGGAAACAGTAGTAACTTTAGTTAAATCAGGTATCCATATTGACAGAGTTCGTATTAAATGATAAAACGATTACTACAAGCTTGTCTCCCGGGATGACCCTGCTGGATTTCATCCGTTATCATGAACATCTCATGGGAACAAAAATTGGCTGCAGGGAAGGAGATTGCGGCGCGTGCACCATTCTGTGCGGGAGTATTGAAAAAGGAACTGTTCAATATTCATCAGCTACTTCCTGCCTTATGCCCATTGGCAATGCTCATGGAAAACATATTGTTACCATTGAAGGCATTAATACTCCGGATACACATCATAACAAAACACTCAATCCCATTCAGCAGGCAATGGCAGACGAAGGTGCTACACAATGCGGATTCTGTACTCCCGGTTTTGTAGTGTCACTTGCAGGATTCTGCACAACATCACAACCTGCAGGCAAAATCATAACATCAATTGATGGAAATATATGCAGGTGTACAGGATATAAATCAATTCTAAGAGCTACAGATAGAATTGGAGCCATACTTGAAAACAGGAAAAATACTTCACCGGTTGATTTCGCAATTGAACAAAAACTCATACCGCCTTATTTTAAAAATATAAGAGAAAAGCTATTGTCCATTGTTTCAAAATCAAATGGAACTGCTGAAAAGAATCCGGAATATTTTGTTGGAGGAGGAACAGACCTCTATGTGCAGAAGCATGAAACCATTCAACACGCTTCCAATCGCTTTCTTTCTGCCAAAGATGAAATGAAACAGGTAATACAGGAAGGTAAAATGTGTGTTATCGGTGGTTCAGCAACTGTTACCGACCTTCAACAGTCGCCATTGATGCATCAATACTTTCCCAGGTTTTCCGATTATATTCCATTGATTTCTTCCACACAGATCAGGAATATGGCAACCATAGCGGGTAATTTTATTAATGGTTCACCCATTGGTGATTTAACTATTTTTTTCCTGGCACTGGATGCACAGATTGTTTTTACTGATGGAAAACGAGCCCGTACACTACCATTGCGTAAACTTTACAAGGGATATAAAACACTTGACAAAAAAACAGATGAATATATTGAGAAGATCACCTTCAGCATTCCAGACACCAACACACAATTTCATTTTGAAAAAGTAAGTAAGAGGCGAAATCTGGATATTGCAAGCGTAAATTCAGCTATCATGATCAGGAAGGATAAAAAAATTGTTTTTGAAGCCGGACTATCCGCCGGCGGTGTCGGACCTGTTCCGCTATACCTGGAGAAAGCATCTGCATTTCTCACAGGAAAGATCATCACACCTGAAATCGTTCAAAAATGTGTTGAAATAGCACAAACAGAAATTTCACCGATCAGCGATGCACGTGGAACTTCAGAATATAAAAGGTTGCTGCTTTCTCAACTGATCAAAGCGCATTTCCTTCAGTTATTCCCTGATCTCGATGTAGAAAAAACAGTTTTATTAAAGTCGTAACGACCAATGAAAAACATTGATTCCAATACACACCTGCGCGGCGAATCAGTTTATCTGGATGATATTCCGCTGGTAAGGGGTACGCTTTTCGGTGTTGTATTTGATTCACCCGTTGCTCATGGAAAAATAAAATCCCTTGATCTTACGGAAGCTCTTGAATGTGCAGGTGTGATCCGCATCTTTACATCTCGTGATATTCCTGCTGAAAACCAGATTGGCGGAATTGTCCGTGATGAACCATTGCTTGCAAAAGATACAGTTCACTTTTGCGGGATGCCCGTAGCCTTTGTTGTTGCAGTGTCTGAAGAACAGGCAAGATATGCTGCCGGAAAAATCAGGATGGCAATAGATCCATTACCTGCGATTACTGATCCGAGGGAAGCTTTTCAAAAAGGTGAACTAATCATTCCTCCACGCACTTTTCAATTAGGAGATACTACTACTGCATGGTCTCAGTGCACTCATATTTTTGAAGGCAAGGCTGAAAGCAACGGGCAGGAACATCTGTATATTGAAACACAGGGTGCTTATGTAGTGCCACTGGAGAACCAGGTAATCCGCATTTATTCATCTACGCAGGGTCCGACAGCTGTTCAAAGGCATTCCTCAAATGTTCTTGGACTTCCGATGCATAAAATAGAAGTAGAAGTTACACGTCTTGGTGGTGGGTTCGGAGGGAAGGAGGACCAGGCGACACCATGGGGCGTACTTTGTGCGCTGGCATGTTTTCATTTAAGAGTTCCGGTAAAATATTCTCTTCACAGGATGGATGATATGCGCATGACAGGAAAGCGTCATCCCTATTCATCAGATTTTAAAATAGGTCTTGACAATAACCTGAAGATCCTGGCTTATGAAGCTACATTTTACCAGAATGCAGGTGCAACTGCAGATCTTTCACCAGCTGTGATGGAACGGACATTGTTTCACTGTACAAATTCATATTTCATTCCGAATGTTACTGCAACAGCATATAGCTGCAGAACAAATCTTCCATCCAATACAGCATTTCGTGGTTTCGGGGGACCACAGGGTATGTTTGTGATGGAAGCCGCAATTGCACAAGCAGCTGAAGAACTCGGGATACCGGCATGCGATATTCAAAAAGCAAATCTGATTCATACAGGAGAAGAATTTCCATATGGCCAGAAAGCAGACAGTGAAGCACATGAGTGCTGGAATGAAGCTGAGAAAAGATATCATTTCCGGCAAATGCTGAAAGAAACAGATCACTTTAACCTTGAACATGACCTTTATAAAAAAGGTATTGCGATGATGCCGGTGTGTTTCGGAATTTCTTTTACCAAAACATTCATGAACCAGGCAAGAGCACTTGTTCATGTGTATACAGATGGAAGTGTGAGTGTAAGTACAGGAGCTGTAGAAATGGGCCAGGGTGTAAATACTAAAATGCTCCAGGTGGCTGCAACTACTTTTTCAATTAATCCTGAAAGAGTAAGTGTACTAAGCACCAGTACATTCAGGATCGCTAACACATCCCCTTCTGCTGCAAGTGCAACCGCTGACCTTAACGGTAAAGCAGTGATCATGGCATGCGAACAGATAAGAAACAGACTGATAAAGGTTGCATCAGAAGAATTGCATATGGATCCATCACGTATTTCCATTTCTGATGAACAGGTCACTGCTGATGGAAAAACAACCTCGCTGGATTGGAAAAAACTTGTAATGGCAGCTTATACCAGGCGGGTCAGTCTTTCTGAACATGCACATTATGCCACGCCTGGCATTCACTATGATCATGCTAATGAAAAAGGACATCCTTTTGCTTACCATGTTTATGGCACCGCTATCATCGGTGTTACCGTAGATTGTCTTCGCGGCATTTATGAAGTTGATTCGGTTAAGGTTGTTCATGATAATGGATGCAGCATGAATCCGGTTGTTGATAAAGGTCAACTTGAAGGCGGAATTGTACAGGGTGTCGGCTGGATGACAATGGAAGAAGTTGTATATGATAAGGACGGGAGACTCCGGTCAAATGCTTTGTCTACATACAAGGTGCCGGATGTTTATTCAATACCTAAAGAAATCATTATTCATATACTTCACACAGAAAAGGATAATCTTGCTGTTCATCGATCCAAGGCTGTTGGCGAACCACCATTGATGTATGGAATTGGAGCTTATTTCGCCTTACGAAATGCTATACGCGCCTTTAACCCGAATGCTGTTGTGCCATTCGATGCACCAATGACACCGGAGAAAGTGCTGATGAATTTGTATAATAAAGTCCAGGACTTAACCACGGAGACAGAGAGATACAGTCATTCAC
>JBJMLW010000445.1:0-3769 GCA_045805105.1 Flavisolibacter sp.
CAAAGATTTCTCTTTCTTTTTCACCTGCCATCCGTCCGGTAGCTTTTCGGTGATTTCTATATTGTCAAATTCCTGGCTGGCACGTGCTCCAACTTTTTTAGCCCATGCAGCCATACGGCGAATACCTTCTTTAAGGTCAACACCTGAAGGATCACCGAATACCTTGTGTGCTTTGGTATGATCAGAATATGCATGAAGAACTTCATTCCTTGCATTCAGATATTTGATATCCGGTTCAACACCAAACTCTGAACTTACCACTTTTGCCAGTTCATTTACTGTATAAGGTTTATCGGCGCCGATGTTGAACACCTGGTTGTATGCCTGGGGGATGTTTACTGATTTTGCAATAGGAATAGCAACATCGTCAATATAACTGAATGCTCTTGTTTGTGAACCATCACCAAAAATCGTAAGCTGTTTGCCCTGCATGATCTGGTTCATGAAAATGCCGATTACATTACGGTATTTATCTCCGATATTCTGATTCTCACCATAAACATTGTGCGGACGGAAAATAACATAATTGAGTCCGAACATTTCGTGTGCTGCTTTCAGGTCCATTTCAACCGCATATTTTGAAACACCATATGGATCTTCAGGTTGGGGTACCGTGCTTTCTGTCATAGGAAGCTGGCCCGCACCATAAACTGCAATGGAAGAAGTAAAAACAAAGCATTTTACTTTATGCTTGATTGACTCATTAATAAGGTTAATGCTTCCAACAAGATTATTATTATAATTAAAACGACGGATGAAGTGCGAAAGTCCTTCAGCTGCGTATGCTGCAAGGTGATAAACATAATCAAACTTGTACTGGCTGAACAGTTCTTCAACAAGTGTTTCATCATACACGCTGCCTTTCACAAACGTAGCACCTTCAGGAATATGGTCTTCAAATCCACCACTCAGATCGTCCAGTACAATTACTTCATAACCCAGGTCAAGGCAATGCCTCACCACATGTGAACCAATAAATCCAGCGCCGCCGGTTACCAAAACAGTAGTTTTCATATACAGTTTATTTATACGTTATAATTTTTCAATCCATTGATTATACCACAGCTGGAACATCAGTACCTGCCATAGTTTTTGATAATTTACTTTTTTACCTGCGAGGTATTCATCTCTCAGCCTGATGATCGGTGCATGATCAAAAACACCTGTTTTCGAAAGACTGTTCTCACTCAGGTAATACTTCAGCTGTTCTTTCAGCTCCTCACGGAACCATACCATCAGTGGTGCAATGAATGGCCGTTTGGGACGTTCCATCAATTCTTTTGGAACATAACGGTGAACAACCTGTTTCAGCAGCCATTTATTTACACCATTTCTAATTTTAAATGAAGAAGGAAGCTGCGCAAGAAATTCTATCAGCCGGTGATCAAGCATTGGCTCTCTGCCTTCAAGACTTACCGACATTGTTGCCCTGTCAACTTTTACAAGATTGTTGTCGACCAGAAAAGTTTTATAATCTATTGCCAGCAACCTGTTGGTGATGCCATCGTTGTGTTCCAGTTTTCCTCCATCTTCAAAATGTGTATGATATCTTTCAAATGGTTTTCCCAGGAAAGATTCCACTTCACTTTCAGTAATGTACTGGCTGATATATTTCACAGCAGTTACGGGGTCATGGCTTTTCCAGATCAGCCGCATTTTTTCATAACGCGTGCTGAAGTTGTATTTTTTATTGAAGTAGGGAATGTGTTCCGGATTAATGAGCGACATGGTTCCGCTGAGGATGCTCTGAAGCGCTACAGGCATGTTGGTATATTTTTCTGCCTGGTTGAATTTATTGTATCCCCCGAAAATTTCATCGCCTCCATCTGCGCTCAGTGCCACCTTTACCTGCTGCTTTGCGAGTTTGCTTACAAGAACTGTGGGCACGGTTGAATTATCTGCAAATGGTTCATCATAAATTTCAGGCAGGTGACTGAGCACACTTCCTGCTTCATTGGCAGTGAGATACCATTCCGTATGATCTGTTCCGAGGTATTGAGCTATTTTCTTTGCTTCATGGGCTTCATTGAATTCCTGTTCGTGGAAACCTATCGTAAATGTTTTCAGTTTTTCTGTACGTCCGGTCTGTAGAAGTGCAGCAACACTTGTGCTGTCATATCCTCCGCTAAGAAATAATCCAACGGGAACGTCTGCCACCATCCTGTACTCATATGCATTTTTTAAAAGCATATCGGTACGCATAATCGCTTCTTCATCTGATAGTGTAACCTTGGGCTTATTATAATGATCAACAACATCCCAGTATTTGATCTGTTCCTGCTGTTTTGTTTTCAGGTCAAGAACCAGAACATGTCCTGGTAATAATTTACCTGTATCATGAAAAATTGTATGAGGCGCAGGAATGTAGCTGAACTGCAGAAAAAGTGCGAGGCTGTTGGTATCAATTCTTTTCTCAAATGAAGGATGCTGATAAAGTGCTTTCAGTTCCGAGCCAAAAAGAAAAACCTGGTTCTTACTAAAAAAATAAAATGGCTTTACACCAGCCCTGTCGCGCATGAAATATACTTTATCCTTTTGTCTGTCGAAAAGACAAATGGCAAACATGCCTATAAACTTTTGCAGCACTTCAAGACCCCAGCAATCATATCCTTTCAGGATAACTTCTGTGTCCGACCACGATTGAAATGTGTAGCCCTTGGCTTCAAGTTCCTTACGGATTTCCTTGAAATTATAAATCTCTCCATTAAAATTTACCGTAAGTCCATTGAAATGCATTGGCTGATGACCAAGAGGAGAAAGATCGAGTATCGACAACCGCCTTTGTCCGAAACCAATAGACGCAGCATCGTGTTCATAAACTTCGTACCCAGCATCATCTGGTCCGCGGTGCGACAGTGCATCCGTCATACGCTGAAGCACATCCTTCCCGGAAGCTTTACTGAAATCCACAAAGCCTGCTATCCCGCACATGATGGTTAATTAAAGGTGATCTTACGGTTGAAGTGCCACATGATTCCTTTCCAGAAAGAACGAAGGTGTTCCTTTTGCCCTTTCATAAGGAAAGTAGCGGTATTCTTGGGTACCGTAAAGAACGCAAAGTAGGAAAGAAAAATCAGAAAGTTTGGCATGGATGAGTTCCTACGCATGAACAGGATCCTGTTCTTGGTATGATAAAAAGTTTTAAAGGGACTTGATTTGCCTGTTGTCATGGATTCTTTATGGTAGATCAGTGATTTAGGCTGGTAATAAATCTTATAACCTTTTCGTTTTACCTGCTCCGACCAGTCGAACTCCTCATAATAAATAAAGAATTCTTCGGGAAGCGCACCTACTTCATCAATGATTTTTCTGGGAACCATCATTCCACCACCGTGACAGTAATTGGTAACCTTAAGATCATTGTATTGTCCCTCATCTTTTTCACGGCAACCGATCATACCATTGCGGCCTGTGAAAATATTTACTGAATTATATCCTGCGTATTCAATTGTTCCCTTGTGAAAGAAATAATGAAATTTAGGACTTACCATTCCCGCATCCGGATGTTTTTCAAAAACTTCCAGGAGTCCTTCAATTAAGCCCGGTGTAAATTCAGTATCGTTGTTTACAATAAAAAGAAAATCGCCTTTGGCAGCGCGTATGCCAACATTATTTCCACCTGTAACCCAAGATTTTTTCCCTTGAGGATTACGCGAGCGTCGGGGTAAATGGCTTTGAATACAGCTGTAGGATCTTCCTTTGATCCGTTATCAACAATAATTACTTCCAGGTTTTTGTAAGTTCCGTGCTCATTAATGGAACGCAGGAA
>JBJMLW010000446.1:0-12755 GCA_045805105.1 Flavisolibacter sp.
AAGTCAATTTGCGCATTAACGTTGTGGTTGATTTCACTTTTTACTAAATCAAGAATCTGCTTTTTAAAAAGAAATGGAGCAGAAACCAGGAGGGCAAGGAGAATAAAAAGAACCAGCAGTGTTCTTTTCAGGATCTTTTTCAACATATTTCGGTTTTTCATGGATAATCGATTCAGTTACAGAGTTCATAGGAACAAAAAAGCTGAGCGGGACACAAAATATTAAAACAAAGCTGGATGTCTAACAGTAGAAATACGGCAAAATCTGTGTGTTTTTACTAAGTTTACACTGCTATTGGGCATCAATGGACAAATAGACATCGCTACTGGTAAACAGGAGACGGGATTTATTTCAGGAAAATCATACAAATAATCGCAGAGTGGTTCAAAAAGCACTTGGTGATAAAAAGCATAGTCATTAATTTGTTGCCATACTCCCCCTTACGATTACACTTCTGTACTCCTTGCAACACTGATCCCTTGCTGATCTTAAAACTATTGCGCTATGTCCGAAAAAAACATCTTATTGAAAATGACCCTTGAAAAAAACCGGATGATCAAGGAGGTGATCTCGAACTTTCTCGGTCATGAACCAACCGGTGAAGAAAAAAAAGAATTCAAGGTAATGCACGGGCTCGGAGAAAGTAACATCTATTTTAAAGGAGAATTGATTGGACATGTTTCTTTTCAGTCTGAATCTGATGACGATAGTGACATTTAATTTAGGATTTACCCAGTCCTAATTGCAATTCATTGGGAAGCGTTGTTTATAATATAATCTTTTCCGCTTTTTTTAAAAAGCTTTCATCAATCACAGCTCCCAGGCCCGGGGTATCGGGCAAATCAATAACGCCATTTTCCTTGTAAATAATGCCTCCCAGAACCGGGTCTTCAGTAAACATCAGGGGAGTATCAAAATCACAATGAACAATGTGATCATTTGCAAATGCCAGGTGCGCTGAAGCTGTCATGCCCAGACGTGATTCCATAAAGCCTCCTACCTGCATGTGCATACCTGCATCCGCACCGAGACGGGCAATTTTTAATCCTTTGTGAAACCCTGATGACTTACCAAGTTTAATATTGAACATACTGCATGCCTTGAGATTGATCAAACGCTGTGCATCATAATCATCGCCACAGCTTTCATCTGCCATAATGGGTATCGGTGAAGTAGCTGATACCCTCGCAAGGTCCATAAAGTAATGTCTTGAAATGGGCTCTTCGCAATGTTCAATACCAAAGGGCGCAAGAGCCTGCAAAACTTCAATAGCTTTTTCAGCAGTATGCCATCCCTGGTTAGCATCAATCCGTAATGGGTGGTGCATGCCTATTCCTTCGCGGATGGCTTCAATGCGGGCTACATCTTTTTCCTTTGTTTCACCAAGTTTTACTTTGATGGCAGGAAATCCTTCCTTCTGAAATCGAACGGCATCAGCCTTCATTTTTGCAGGTTCACCAATGCTTACGGTCATGTCCGTTTCAAGAATTTTATTTTTAGTTCCACCAAGAAGTTTATATACCGGAATACCTGAATGCTGTGCGGCAATATCATGAAGCGCCATGTCAAATGCACTTTTGATACTGCTGTTTGCATAAATGGTCTTATCCATGTCTGATACACGATCCGCGATATCGAGTGAATCCTTGCCCTTCAGCACTTTTGCAAAGTATTGTCCAACTATAAAACATGTATCGACACTTTCTCCATTGATAGTCATATACGGGCTGCACTCACCATACCCGGCGCAACCATCCTGGGTTCTGATAATAACAATTACATTCTGCACATTGTGAATCGGTCCCAGTGAAATAATAAAGGGTTCTTTCAGCGGAATGAATAACTTATAAAGCTCAATGGAATCGATTTTTGTTCCCTTCATAGTGAAATTTAATCGGCAAAGTTATGTTCAGGAAGGATGCGGCAATTTACCAGCTACCGAACAGCACTCTCAAACCAATATTAACGATGGCAGGAAGCGGAACATTTTTATTGTTGTGTAAATATGGAGATGCGTAATCTGTTGTAGGAAGCATTGTTTTGGCTTCAGCATAAGCATAAAAGTTTCCACCAAGCGGAATCTCTCCACCAATCCCGAGGTCCAGCGTCAGACGTTTGAACTCCCCTTCTCCCAGAACAGGCGCAGGAGGAGAATTGTACAATGCTGTGTCCACCGGAGCAAATGCATTTACCACATTGCTGAAGACAAGTCCGAAACCAACGATGCCATAAAAATTCCATTGTCTGTCCTGGTCGAATGATCCCTTAAAATAATGTTTCCAGCCGATTGAAATCTCCCGCATCCGCCATTTGCCCGCCACGTAGTAAGCAACTTCGGAGGGAACAGTTTGCGGTGACTTTGCCGTAGCTATAAAATAATTATGAAATTTCCCGGGTGAATAATATACAAGCGCTGCATATATTGTTTCATGCGGACTGAAATGAAAATCTCCACGTACCGTTTGCCCTATTGACCAGAATTTCTGATCAGGACTGAAATTCCTGAGTACTGTAAGATCCGTTGCAATACTGCTACTGGGCTGTGCATACAATACTTCTCCCAGGTAAAGCACTATTAAAAAAAGAAATGTTTTCTTCAGCACACGCTGAATGTAGGAAAAAAAGACCATAGACCATGGTCTATGGTCTATGGTCTATGGTCTTTTATCAATTACTTACGTAAAGTAAGTTCTTTAATAATATTCTGTGCGCCGCCAAGTTTATCAACACACCATAAAACAAAGCGGATATCAACACAGATTGTTCTGTTCAGGTCTTTATCAAATGCCATCTTATGACTAAGGGCTTCGTAATTGCCATCAAATGCAAGTCCAAGGAGTTCACCATTTCCATTGATTACCGGCGAACCTGAATTGCCCCCTGTAATATCATCAGTTGTAATAAAACACGTTACGATATCATTTTTGCGTGCATCCTTATATTGTCCGAAATCACCAGACTTTGCTGCTTTCAAAAAATTCTCAGGTAAATCAAATTCATAATCGCCCGGGATATATTTATCCAGCATGCCTTTCAGTGTCGTAACATAATCGTATTGCACCGCATCCCTTGGTTTGTAAGAAGCCACTTTACCATAAGTGACGCGCATTGTAAATGTGGCGTCAGGATACATGACTTTTCCCGGGTTCATTTCCATTACTCCCTTCAGGTATAGACGACCCCATTCATTATTCTTTGTTGTGAACTGCTGGTACATCGGCAGGTATTTACCCTGGTAATGGCGCACAAATGTATTGGCGAGATTGTATGCAAGGTCCTGTTGAAGTACGGAAGCATCAGGATTGCGGGTAAATGCATTCCATTTACTATCATCAAATATCATCGTGTTATTGAAAACGGCTTCAGCATACTTCTGGTAAGTAGTTGCCTTGTCGAGCGGACCATATTCATTCCTTATTGCAGTATACAATCCCTGTGGTTGCTGATCAGCAGGAATATCCTTATAATACATCTGCAACACGGCACCAACAATATTCAGGTCTGAAGGTTTATTCTCCGCCTTGAGGAAACTCTGTCTTTGCTGACTGGCAGCATCAACTGCTCTTTTGATCGCATCAGTGGAAGTTCCAGGCTTTGTAAGTGCATTTTCAACCTGCTGAAGGCTGGAAGCAAATGCCAGTAATGGCGATCCAAGAATTCCTTCAATAATGTACTGTCGTTGCATGGCATAAGGTTTCCATGCAGCATACGTAGCATTGAGATCATTGAAAATATTCTGGTATTCCGGTTTATTCTGCGCCCACTTTATAAATTTCTCTTCGTCCTTTTTCTTTTGTCCGTAAACATCATATTTCAGCAATTGCTTGCTTTCACCTTCATAAAATTTCCAGTAGTTAGCTATACTTGCATAGTCCGATGCAAGCTGAAGTTTTGTAGCAGGATCTTTTTTCATTTCCTCAAACATGTACTTCAAACGCATGTCGCGCAATTTAACCAGGGTAGGATTGTTGATTTCAGTTGACAACTGAACCCCGTTCGAAGATTCATACCTGTTGGTGCCTCCGGGGTAGCCATAGATCATGGCAAAGTCGCCCTCTTTCACTCCTTTTAATGAAACAGGAAGAAACCATTTTGGTTTTAGTGGAACATTATCCTGGCTGAATGGAGCAGGGCTACCATCCTTTGCACCATATATACGGAAGATAGAATAGTCGGCAGTGTGACGTGGCCATTCCCAATTGTCTGTATCACCACCAAATTTTCCGAGTGCTTCTGGTGGTGCACCTACCAGTCTTATATCTTTATAACGCTGGTAAACAAATGCAAGGAACTGGTTTCCCTTAAATAAAGGACTCACCCTGGTTTCAATACTTTTCGACGGATCACTCATTCTGGCATTGATAGCAGAAAGAACCTGATTCTGCCTGTTAACTCGTTCCTGGCCGGTAAGACCTTTCAATGAATCGAGCACCAGGTTGGTGACATCGTCAATTCGTAAAAGAAATTGAACTGAAAGTGATCCGCCGGGAATTTCTTCGCCGTTATTGTGCGCATAAAATCCATCTCTGAGATAATTGTGTTCTACAGTACTTGCACCTGCAATAACCGAATAACCACAGTGATGGTTGGTAAATACAAGTCCTTGCGCACTGACCAGTTCTCCTGTACAACCGCCTCCAAAAATTACAATGGCATCTTTCAATGAAGCCTTGTTGACACTGTACAATTGTTCTTTGGAAAGTTTCAGGCCTTTTTTTACCATGTCATTATATACCTGCTGCCCAAGAAGCAGGGGAAGCCACATGCCTTCATCGGCAGCAGCACGGAAAAGAATGGTTACACTAAGGATAAGAGTGATTAATAGTTTTCTCATGTTCATATTTTTAGCGGCACAAATCTACGACGAGCCGCTTAACGTGCGTTAAGCATTAAACATTGACTCAACAATAGCTGCAGAGGATGGTTACAGAAAGGTTAATTGCTCTTGTAAAGTTTTCAATGAATTATTATTTAAAATGTGCGCAAAAGAAAAGCCCCGGAATCCGGGGCTTTTCTTTATTCACTTATTTTCATCGGGTCTCATCATAAATAGGAACTCTTGCTGAAGGAGGTGTTGGAGGTTGTGGTTCTTCTGCATTTTTTTCTCCTGATTTTTTCGGGGGAGGTGGTGGCGGAGGTGGGGGTGGCGGTTTCATTGGTACCGCAGGAACTTTCACAGATTTGATAGTATTCGAAGGAGGTGGCGGCGGCAGAGGTGGAGGTGGAGGTGGTGGTGGTGGTGGTGCTTCAACTTTTACAATATCAATATTTGGTGATGGTTGCGGTGGAACTTTAATTTTCTTTTGCTGGCCAACTACCAAAGCCACGCTGCACACCGCTACAATCATAAAAATGACTTTCTTCATATGTTGATTTTAAAATAGGATTCATTCCCTTGTTGTTTTCCATAAACAAACCCCGTATTTTCTATGATACCCTTAACTGTTCTGATGACTTAAGACTGATATGTATTCTATTGTCTGTGGGCCGTGGACTGTGGACCGTTATCCCTTACTTTTGCGGCTCAAGAAAGAAGCATGAAACTTTCGCATCTGTCGCATACATTAATTGGTTCGGAGATTGTTAAGCTGGGTGGTGAGATACGCGAACGCATCCGCAAAGGAGAACGCATTTACAACTTTACCGTAGGTGATTTTGATCCTCAGATTTTTCCTATTCCTAAAGAGCTCGAAGATGAGATCGTAGAAGCATACAGGAACAGGTTTACAAATTATCCACCCGGAGAAGGAAGTCTTGAACTTCGTGAAGCTGTTATCCGCTTTGCCCAGGCATACCAGGGGCTGAACTATAGCACAGATGAGATTCTTATTGCATCAGGGGGAAGACCACTGATTTATGCATTGTTCAGGGCTGTATGCGATAAGGGTGACAAAGTAATTTATGCAGTACCCTCGTGGAACAACAACCATTATGTACACTTCGTTGAAGGAGAACACGTGGTTGTAGAAGCAAAGGCATCTAATCATTTCATGCCAACTGCCGAAGATATCAGACCTCATTTAAAAGACGCCTGCTTTCTTGCACTTTGTTCTCCACAGAATCCAACAGGAACAACATTCCGTAAAGAAGAATTAAAAGCGATCTGCGACATGATCGTAGAAGAAAATGCGAGACGTGGTGAAGATGAAAAAAAATTATACGTGATGTTCGACCAGATGTACTGGCATCTTACATACAACAACATCAGGCATTATGACCCGGTGAACCTGAATACTGAAATGAGAAAGTATACCGTTTATGTTGATGCCATCAGTAAAGTTTTTGCATCAACAGGTGTGCGGGTTGGATGGAGTTTTGGACCAGCAACATTGCTGAATAAAATGAAAGCTATACTTTCCCACGTGGGCGCATGGGCACCGATGGCAGAACAAAAAGCACTGACACGTTTCCTTGGACAAAAAGATGCGATCGACAAATATCTGGTTCATTTCAAATCTGAACTAGAAGAAAGACTACGCCGGATTTATGAAGGATTCAGTGAACTGAAAAAGAAAGGATATGCAGTTGAAGCTGTTGCTCCGGAAGCTGCAATTTATCTAACCATAAAGATTGACCTTGTTGGTAAAAAAACAAGCGAAGGAAATGTTTTGAAAACCCAGGCGGATGTAACCTCTTACCTTTTACAGAATGCAAGTCTTGCTGTTGTCCCTTTTTATGCATTTGGCGCTTCAAAAGATTCACCATGGTATAGACTTAGTGTAGGTACATGCAAAAAAGAAGAAATCAGTGAGATGATTGCAAAGTTGGAAAAAGCGTTGGAAAATTTGAAATAACTACAGGCAGCTCGCTTAGGACTACGCTATCATTCGTTATTAACGAAATGATTTTTTTACAAGGTATAAAGTATGAATCTGAAAATTGAAACCTACTAAACTATCGCATGGCGCGGAGCGAGAAATGCGTAGCTTCCTAATTCTTATTGATGAGAAAGAAAAAAGGCTTAAGTTTCAAACTGCTGATAGCCTTTAGAATGGATTTGGTTTTACTTGTAATGCTGTTTCTTTTTACAAGCTCATGTGCAGAACAGAAAATATCATGGCACTCAACCTGCAGCAGAATCCGGTGCAGGCTCTCTACCTCTCGCTGTAACAAATCGTCATTGTAAACATCTGCTTTATAAAGAACCAGCAGATCGCGATCATAGTTTTTCATGATTCAAATTTTTCTATCCCTTGACACTTGGACAGCCGCAATTACTGCCCTTTCCTGTGCCTGAATAATAATTCTTATGGCATCCTGCAATGCTAAGTGCTGTCAAGAACAATGCCATATAAATTAGCTTCTTCATAGTGGTTTTCTAAATTAAACTATTTTACAAACTCTTTAGTATCCCATTTGACAAATGGGTCAAAAATTAACATGAATCAGGTCAGTCCATCGTTCAAACCTGTAATTCTGGTGGCGCCCCTTAATTGGGGGCTTGGCCACGCAACCAGGTGTATTCCCCTGATCAATTGCCTTCTTACAAACGACTGCACGGTGATACTTGCTGGCGATGGCGCCATAAAGGCGCTTCTAAAGCAGGAATTTCCATCGCTTCCATTTATCGACCTGCCTGGATATCATATCACTTATTCCGCTCATAAATGGACCATGGCCTTACAACTCGCATTACAAATTCCAAAAATTATTTCAGGAATCAAATACGAAAATCAACGGCTTGAACAAATGGTAAACGAACACCATATCGATGCGATAATTTCCGATAACCGTTATGGATTATACCATAAGAACATACCAGGTGTGTTCATCAGTCACCAGCTTTTCATCAGAACTCCATTTGGAAATCAGGCAGACCGCTACCTTCAGAAACTCAACTATAATTACATAAACCGATTTACAGAATGCTGGATCCCTGATCACGCACATGAAACCAATCTGTCAGGACTTCTTTCACATTCTTCATCACTTCCTGAAATACCGGTTAGATATATCGGTCCGCTTTCCAGGTTTCACCAGGATATGCCCGCTGAGGAAAAATACCTGATGTTCATATTATCCGGACCAGAGCCGCAAAGAACCATTTTTGAAAATATATGCTTGGAACAACTTAAGCTTTATAATGATCCAGTGGTGTTCGTTCGTGGGCTTCCGGCTGAAACAAAATTGCCTGAAGTACCATCTCACATTTGCGTGTATAATCACCTGAATTCATCTTTGCTGGAAGAAAAAATGAATGGTGCTTCGTTTATTGTTGCACGTTGCGGATATAGTACTGTTATGGATCTGGCAATAGTGAAAAAGAAAGGGATCCTGGTACCAACTCCCGGGCAAACGGAACAGGAATACCTGGCAAAACACCTGATGTCTGTTCAATTCGCATTTTGTATTGCGCAGGAAAAATTCAAACTTTTACCAGTACTCCACCTCGCCTCGCAATTTAAATACCGGGTAAAATATTTCAAACCGGAATTATTTCTTGATGATGCCGTGAAGTGCCTGGTGGCACGCGTGAAACGCGAATCGTTAATCGGAATGTGAACCACGGAGGAACACTCAGGTTCTCTGTGGACCTTGGTGCCTCTGCATCGCGGTGGTAAACTTCATTCGGAACTGTCATTCCCTGACAATTCCATAATGGATTAATCATGCATTCACGATTGACCATTAACGATTGACGATTAACATTTCACCTTTCACGAGTAGAGTTACCTCGTAGTATCACTCGCTATGAATACGTGTTCTTCACTCTTTGATTCCTGTAAATCATTCTCTACCTTGGCCTATCAAATCCAGTCTCATGAAAAGTACACAGCTTGCTGTCAGTGCAATTTTGTTTTTCAGTTCCCTGTTTTTTATCAGTTGCAGCCCGGATCTTCCTTATGTGAGTACAACGAAAGAAGTTATCACGCAGGGAACATGGTCAGTTGATTATTATTACTACGGAGCGGACAAAACTGCACAGTACCAGAACTATGTATTTACTTTTTCAACAACCGGAGTAATTAAATGCACCAATGGAGCTGATGTATATGAAGGTTCATGGAGCACTGTTAAGGACCCAAGTCGTACCGATCTTCTAACTCTGTCACTCGACAACCAGCAACCGGTTCTGGGAGAACTGAACGGCACGTGGAATATCACAACGATAAATATTTCAAATGTTGCCATGAAGAATGGCAGCAATACCCAGCTCATTTTTAAAAAACTATAATGTAGGAAGTGGATTCTTCGGGTAATCGAAGAATAGAAATTTCTTTTCTGCTTCTGCAAACTCTGCCCAGCTGTCAACTGATGCCTGAACGGCAAATACAGCACATGTTGGCATATCATCAACACGAACATTACTAAGCGATCCCGCAAATTCACTGATTCCTGGATTATGCGAGAAAACGGCAATCGAGTTATATTTTTCCTCAATTGAACTGATAGTTCTTACAAATGCATCCGGCATAGCGCCATACAGGTCTTCAACAAGTAGAATATCATCCTTGTCAATACCAAATGTCTCAGCAAAATAGCGCGCGGTTCGTTTAGCTCTTTTCGCCGGACTTGTCACAACCAGGTCTAGCCTTACACCCCTTTCTTTTAATCTCTTTGCCATTTCCGGTGCATCTTTCTTTCCTCGTTCATTCAATGGACGATCATAATCAGACAACCCCGGTGTATCCCAGCTGCTTTTTGCATGCCTGACGAGAAGAAGTGTTTTCATTATGTTGGATGTTGTATGTTGTATGTTATATGTTGTATGTTATACGTTATAAGCAAATTTCATTCAAAATTCAACATTCAACATACAACATATAACATAATTCAATACCCTCTCTGATTCTTCCCTTCCATATAATTCATAAACGCCGTATTCACCACCCTGTTTCCTCCCGGTGTTGGATAATTACCTGTAAAATACCAGTCGCCTAGATTATTTGGACATGCTTCATGAAGGGATTCAATAGTTTGAAAGATGACATCAACAGGAATGTCAAGTCCTGGAGGCGTAATAAGCTGAGCTATTTTTTTCGTGATTTCTTCATTGGTAAAGGATTTATACATCTGCTTCACAACATTAACTGTGTGAAGCTGGTTATTCCGATGAAGTTCTTTACACTGCGCATAAAGTTCTTTCAGGCAGTCTTCCTTTTTTCTTTCCTTCAACAATTCAACGGTAGCATTGAATGCAATGAAATCGCCCATCTTACTCATATCAATTCCATAACAGTCCGGGTACCTGATCTGAGGAGATGAAGAAACCACGATAATCTTTTTAGGTCCGAGTCTTGAAAGCATCCTGATAATACTTTCCTTCAGCGTAGTACCCCTCACAATTGAATCATCAATCACCACAATCGTATCAATTCCATTACGCACTGTGCCATAGGTAATATCGTAAACGTGCTGCACCATTTCATTCCGGTTCACATCTTCAGTAATGAATGTGCGCATCTTTACATCCTTGATGGCAATTTTTTCAATCCTGATTTTACGATTGATCATTTCCGTTAGTTTTTCCTGGTCGAATTTTTTCTCCCAGGAGGAAATGCGTTCAACTTTGATCTGGTTCAGGTAGTCTTCACAACCTTTTACAAGTCCGTAAAAGGCTACTTCGGCAGTATTTGGAATGAATGAGAAAATTGTATTCTTAAGATCGAAATCAATTGCTTCCAGTACCTGTTTGCTCAGATTATTACCGAGTGCTTTACGCTCACTGTATATTTCTTCATCACTGCCGCGTGAAAAATAGATCCGTTCGAAACTGCAAGCTTTTCTTTCCTTTGGTTCCAGTACCTGCTCCAGTTTAACTTCTCCGTTTTCAGTTATGATCAAAGCCTGTCCCGGCATCAGTTCTTTCACTTGATTTTCACCGGCATTGAAAGCTGTGCGTATCGCAGCTCTTTCCGATGCTGCCACAACAACTTCGTCATTGATCAAATAATACGATGGCCGGATGCCATGCGCATCACGGAAAACAAAACCAATTCCATTCCCTGTCATGCCACCAACATGAAAACCACCATCGAAAAGATTCAGTGCTTTTTTTAACACACATGTTATGTCAATGTGTTGTGGTGATGCCTCATCTGCCTGTACAAGAAAATGGTGTATTACTTCCATCATCGCAGCCAGGTCGCTTTGTTTCTGGAATGCACCTGGATCCATATTAACCAGCTCAAACAATTCATCGGTGTTCACGAGGTTGAAATTCCCGGCGAGTGCAAGGTTTCGTGCCGGAATAGTATGTCGTTTCAGAAATGGATGACAGAATTCAACATTGTTCTTACCCTGTGTACCGTATCGAAGGTGACCGAGAAGAAGTTCTCCCAAAAAAGAAAGATGACCCTTCATCAATCCGGCATGGTTTCCGAAATCAGGATTAAATTTCTGAAGATCATTGAACTCTTCACCAATCTGCCGGAATATATCGGCAATGGGCTGCGGCTGATTACTCCGCATTCGTGAAAGAAAAGGATAACCCGGTTCAACATTGAGTTTTACAGAAGCAACGCCAGCTCCATCCTGTCCGCGGTTGTGCTGCTTTTCCATAAGGAGGTACAATTTATTGAGACCCCACATTACGGATCCATATGTCTGCTGGTAATACGAAAGAGGCTTGCGGAGCCGGATCAGGGCTAACCCGCATTCATGTTGAATTGCATCACTCATTCGGAGCCGCAAATCTAGTGCTTTCAGGGGGAATTTAGTTTTGTGAAAATAGGAACAAACACCAAGGTACAGGGTCACAGATCTGTACCGTGTTCCTCATGTCTGTGAGCCAGCAAGGTTCAAATACCCTTAGGAAATAGGGATAACCGGCAGCACTACTTTTAAAACACATCCCTTTCCGGGACTTGAAATGATTTCAGATAAACCATCGAGAAGCTCAGCCCTGTTTCTGATGTTCATAAAACCAAGGCCCTTCCTGGTTTTCTCCACATCGAAACCAGATCCGTCATCTGATATTTCAAGCGTTACAAGCTGGTCATGGTTGCCCAGCCTGATTTCTGCCCGTTGAGCCATGGCATGTTTTACAATATTGTTCAGCTGTTCCTGGATAATCCGGAACAAGGCGAGCTTTTGATTATCATGCAAAAGCTTTTCATTAAAACCACTATGAAGGAAACTGATGTTGATCATCTGGGTTATTGTAAATGATTCTACCAGTTCATCAATTGATTCAACGAGTCCTAGGTCCTTCAGTGTTGATGGTACTAAAGATCTCGACATATCCCTGATGTCATTAATTACATCAGAAATCCCTTTAAGAGCCATGCTTACCATTTCATTTGTAGAGTCATCAGCGGTGGATTTTGCTATGTCAAGAAATAATTTGATGGTTGTCAGCTGTTGACCAATGTTGTCATGCAGCTCCTTACCAATTTCCTTTCTTTCTTTTTCCTGTGCATCAATTGACGCCTGTGTCAGCTGACGCTGGTGCTGCATTTGTTTAATCATCTGGTCTTCTTCCATTTTTTTTCTTTCAGTAATATCTTTTACACAACAGATGATATGAAGTATGTTACCACTTTCATCAAGAACAGGATCAGCATTGATCAGCATCCACACACGATGTTCAACATTAGGCCTGATAATGCCCATTACAACATCGCGGGCCGGCTGTTTGGTATTAATTGCTTTGTATGTAGGACGTTCCTCCTGTGAAAACCTGCGACCGTCTTCATGAACCGGATCAAGAGCAAGATCCTGGATCTCCTTACCCAGAATTTCATCTTTCGAGGTACCAAACAGGGTAGCGAAAGCATCATTGCATAACATGTTTCGACCTTCACTGTCCTGCA
>JBJMLW010000447.1:0-2478 GCA_045805105.1 Flavisolibacter sp.
TGAATTTTCCTTTCACCAGGGCATATACGCGATTGCCGCCAACCGTTACCCAATTGTTCATTTTGTCTGTACCCGCTGTAGCTGGAACTTTTAACCCGCAATTCAATAAACGATACCATAACCGCAAGCCGGAGTTCATTCTCAGATCTGGCACAATATCAGAGACAAATACAGGTTCACTGAAAGGATCAATGGTACAAAGCAGTTCTACGGCATCCACTTTTTTCAAAATAATGGCAAGTGGCCCTTCCAGTGCCGGGTAAGCAGCAAAATGGGCCCAGGACACATGTCCGCCCTGTGCATGCGTTTCATCCATTGCCTTTATGTTGAGCGGATATTGATAAGGACGCATGGTTGCAACAGGCTCGATCAGTTTTTTCAGATTTAATAAATTTACATGGCCTAAACGATGCTCCCGGTATTCCTGATTCAGGTACACAATATGAAGCGAATCGGATATCGGTTCCGGCGCGCCGCGAAAACTTTTCTGGTCAGTAGTGAAATCAGAGATGAGAATATTGCACACATTTACATCTTCCGCCTTCATGGAAAGTAGTGCCGTTGCCGAATCAATTTCATGGGTATGGATGTCCCCGCTGTACCATATTTCCCCCTTTGGAAACTGAAACCATTTTTCCAGCCGAATTGTGATGGTATCTGTTTGCGAAGAAACAGTAACCGCACGGGATACAAAGCGGTAAGCAAAACCTTTCACCACTTCAACCTGCAGTAATTCATTTTCTGGTAGATTGATGGAACATTTCCCATCCACGTAAGCAAAGCGGCGGTTGTTGTCCAAAATTACGTCTCCACCCTGACCAAGATCTCCCTCCCTTTCAGTAAGGGGAAAATCCACAGAATGACCCTCTGGAGCGTAATAGGTGGAATCTTTTCCTGATACTCTGATGCGTGCAGCAGTGGAGCTACCGTTTTCATCAAAAATGTAAATGGCAATTTTTTTGAAGAAGGGCTTTTCATTTGCGGAAGCGGAAGAAAAACAAAATGCAAGAACGAATGAAAAGAAAACTACTCTTAAAGCTGCACGATCTTTATTTCCCTTACAATTTTGCATTCATCTCGTTTAAAAGGCCCTTGTAAAATTGTCTGCCTTTTTCCAGGCGTTCTAAAATTCCAGCGTCAACCGGCACCTTCGCCTTCTCCTCATCTTCCGTTTTTTGGATCAGATCCAGCTGCCTGGCAATAATAGCCGGTCCTTTTTGGCGGTCCCAAGTTGGCTGGCCATCCACGATCACATATACAGGCGTAGTATGTGCAACCGCCCCATTGTTACTGTAGGCGACAGCAGCGATCCACTGGCTTTTCTTTAAAATATGATCCATATTTATTTCAATTGAATCAGAGTTTTTATTGTTGGTTTTTTCCACTACAAGTCCATCGTTGTTATAAATGGCAATCCTGTCAATGATACCGATGCCTGGATTCGCTATCGCTTTTACTTTCAGGGTCAGTTTCGATCCACCGGATTTGTGTATTTCAGAACCGGGAAGTTTATCATCGACCCTTAAAAACAAAGCAGGGCCGTTTGACACAAATGTATGGCCGGCCTTCAATCCACTGAACCAGGAGTCTGCCGAAAAATTTTCTCCGGTATAAACAAAGGTTCGCACCTCCCCCATTGTCGAACCCCAGGGGACATCGCTGCCTGCTGCGGCAGTGATCCGGAAACCAAGATTCAAATAGTCATAATAATCCAGCGTGTTGATCCTTGAAAATTGAAGCAGTTCGACAAAATCAACTTCGCCGGTTGCCAGGTACATGGGGAAACCCCTTTGTATTTTGCTTCCGTTAAAAGCAAAATGGGCAAAACCCACAATCGCACCGGGCTGTAGATGCAGTTTTTTGAAAACAAGATCATAATAGTTATACACGGAAGTATCGCGGGTAAGATGTTGAATGTTTAGTCCAATGATATGACCAAACTCACTTCGTGGTTCCTCCTGGCCCGATACAAGACAGATATTGCCTCTGCAAACCCTGAACTTTTCACCAAAGCCTTCCTGCTTGAATTCAGTACCGAGATGATATCCCATTTCCAGAACATTGACCAGATGCACATCTTCGGCTTTGGCGTATTCTAATAAATATTCCCTGAATTCAGGTTTATTGGTTGGATGGTGAACGTGAACATCGCCTGAATACCATCCCAACCGGGGAAGATCAATCCAACGCTTTAGGGTATAGTTTTTCGAAAGTTCTTTTTGCCTCCCTGTCACAACAATTTCATCTTGCAGTGGAATAAATTCATTACCATGTTCAATACTAATATGCCATTTGCCAATGGGAAGCGCAATGGCGAATTCTCCGGGGGTCTGATACATAACAGGCTCTTTCCAATAAGGAATTGAAGGCAAAAGTTCATAGCGTGTGCTTCTATTGTCTTCATTACCGGGACCATTTGTTTTTCTTACCGGTCCAATCCAGTTTTTATCACCCGTATATTCTATGCCTTTATAAAAA
>JBJMLW010000448.1:0-12073 GCA_045805105.1 Flavisolibacter sp.
AAATGTAAGTAATACTTGTAATATCGCGCATCTTCCACTGCTCGGCTCTTGCTACAGCTACAAGAGTCAGCCAGTGATTCGGTATCAGGGCATGCACCATGGCGAGGAGAACAGTTCCGGCGATAACAGAGAACATGAGTAAGATTAGAGTTTAAGGTTTAAAGTTTTTTATGTCAAAACCTATTGTCAACAAAGGTTCCTGCTCAAAAACGGGCAAGGATACTAAATTTCAGGCAATGAAGATTGTTACAATCCGATAATGATGATGGTGTTTGTGGACTTTAAACATTAAACTTTAAACGGATCTCATCGCAGTAAAAGCTCACAAGGTTTCAATCCTGTGTGTTTTTTGAATGCAGTGGAAAAATGTGAAATAGAGGAATAACCTAGCAGGACAGATACATCTGTTACAGTAAGGCCCTTCTCTTACTGTAAATATTTTGCGTGTTCCATCCTCTGGCTTTGATAAAAATCAAATATTGTGGTACCAAACATTTCTTTGAATCCTTTTTTAAGATAGCATTGATTCATCGCCACCTTCCTGCTCAGCGCCCTGATTGTAATTGGTTCACCAATATGCTGCAGAAGAATTTCTCTTGCCTTTACGATCTTTTCCCTGTCGGCTTCATTTGCAAGAAATTTATGTGTCTGTACATCTATCTCTTTTTCTTCCAGGCAGTCCAGACTATATAAAAGAAGCATTTGGGTCTGTGCATTCACAAAAATATTCTGCAGGTGACCTGAATACTGATGGTTCAAAAGATTTTCAAGCGTCATCCTTGTGCGGTTGCACAAATGAACTTCACGGCTGAAGGAGGCCTGGTGCCTGAAAGAAATAATCTCTTCACTCAGCGAGTTACCTGAAATCCTTGATCTTACAAACTGTTCCAGTAATGTTGACGAAAAAACAAAACTGAGAAAGTCAACACTTTCCACTTTCTCTTCGCAATTAAAAGAAGCAGATGCCTTGCACTGGTTGCATTCTTTCTGATCGCGACGGCAATACATATTTCCAATCGTACAGAATTTTAATTCCAGTGTATTTTCAGAAGTTTTTGTGGGTTCGTAGTGATAATGAATGAGTCCAACATCATCTGCCATCCAGTTTGCCGGCCTGGCAAAACGCCTGATTGAATAATGAACCGAACCTGGAATGTTGCTTTGTGACTCAAAAACAAGTTCTGTTTTGACTCCTGCATTTTCGGGCTGCATTCTCCAGGTTTGAACGTTCCTTTCCATGAATTGTAAAATTAAGCGTGAAAACGCAGACAGATCAGTTGGTTCATTCACACTTTCGTCATATTTACTACTTTCGCCAAATGCAGTCGACGAAACATTGTTCCGACTTCCAGCACACGCTGGCGTCAGAGATCAATATTAATGGAGTGGGTATACATACAGGTCAGACAGTAAAAATGACCCTGAAACCAGCAGAACCGAATACAGGCATTGTTTTTAAAAGAATTGACCTTCCCGGGGAACCTACAGTAAAGGCGGATGTAGACAATGTAGTTGACACTACCCGCAGCACAACTATTGAAGCCAATGGTGCAAGAGTTGGCACCATCGAACACCTCATGGCTGCATTGATAGGAAACCAGGTAGACAATGCACTAATTCAAATCAACGGAGCAGAAGTGCCCATACTTGATGGGAGCTCGGAACCTTTCATTGAAGTTATTCAAAAGGCTGGCGTTCAAAAACAGGAAGCAGCCAAGGTTTATTATACACTGCAGCATAATATTACTTTCACTGATGAACAGAAAAAGGTGGAGATGGTGGCACTTCCTTATGAAGGCTTCCGCATCAACACCCTGATTGATTTTAATTCTCCTGTTCTGGGAACCCAACATGCAGCAATCGGCGAAATTTCAGATTTCAATGAGCAGATTGCACCATGCAGAACATTCTGTTTCTTTCATGAACTCGAATACCTGATTGACCACAATCTTATAAGAGGAGGCGATATTAATAATGCAATCGTTGTTGTAGACCAGCCAGTAACCAGTGACCAGGTAAAAAGAATATCAAAGGTGTTCAAGAAAAACGATGTAAAGGTGAATGAAGGAGGCATCCTGAATAACCTTGACCTGCGTTTTCCCAATGAACCGGCACGTCACAAGTTACTGGATGTTGTAGGAGACCTTGCTCTAGTTGGGATGCCGTTCCGGGCTCATATCATTGCAAACAGACCCGGGCATTCAAGCAATGTGGCCTTTGCGAAAAAAATAAAAGAGCACCTGAAAAAATATAAAAACAAACAGCAGGTTCCTTTCTATGATCCTTCAAAGCCGCCTGTATATGATGTGCATGCCATTGAAAAAAAACTTCCGCATCGTTATCCTTTTCTTCTTATTGACAAGGTTATTGAATTAAATGAAAAGCAGGTTGTTGCTATCAAGAATGTTACATATAATGAACATTTTTTCCAGGGACACTTTCCTGGGAATTGTGTTATGCCAGGTGTACTACAGGTAGAAGCACTGGCCCAGACAGGTGGTATCCTTACCATTCCGGATGATCCCGACAATGTATACGATACTTATTTTCTGAAAATCGATAATTGCAAATTCAAAAACAAGGTTGTTCCAGGCGACACATTGATTTTGAAAATGGAATTGATGAATCCTGTACGCCGTGGCATTTGTGAAATGAAAGGGACTATTTTTGTTGGCGATAAAATAGTTGCCGAGGCTGACTTAGTTGCACAAATCGTTAAGAAACCTAAAGTTAAACTATGATCTCGTCGCTGGCATCCATTCATCCCAATGCAAAAATCGGTAACAATGTTACAATAGACCCCTTCGTGGTAATACACGACAAGGTTACGTTAGGAGATGATACTCATGTGATGTCTAATGTTGTTATTCTGCCAAATTCAAAAATTGGTAAAGGATGCAGGATCTTTCCAGGTGCAGTTATTGGAGCCATTCCACAGGATCTTAAATATGTGGGTGAGGAAACAACGGTTGAAATCGGTGATCATTCAACTATACGTGAATGTGTAACCGTAAACAGGGGAACAAAAGATAAATGGAAAACTGTCGTAGGCAATCATTGCCTGCTGATGGCTTACTCACATATTGCTCATGACTGTATTGTTGGAGATCATGTTATTCTTGCCAATGGTGTTCAGCTTGCGGGACATGTGGAAGTTGGAGATTATGCTATTGTTGGCGGATTATGCGGCGTACAGCAGTTTACAAGAATAGGTAAACATGCATATGTAGGTGGTCAAAGTGCCATACGCAAGGATGTTCCGCCATTTGTAAAAGCTGCACGTGAACCTATCAGCTATATGGGCATTAATGTAGTTGGATTACACCGTCGCAATTTTCCACACCACCAGATAGAAGCCATCTCGCAGATATATCACCTTCTTTTTGTAGGAAATCACAGCACTACATCAGGTATAAACCTCGTGAAAGAAAAGATACCGGAAAGCGAAATCAAATCAGAGATCCTGCAGTTTATCCAGGATTCCAAAATCGGTGTCATCAAACGTTTTTCCAAAAATGAAGTAGTGGATGAAGATTAAACTTTCCAATGCCGGAAAACGATTCAACCGGGAATGGATCTTCAGAAACACTGACGTGGAATTCAAATCAACTTCTTCTTACGCCATCACTGGCCCGAACGGTTCTGGAAAGTCAACATTTTTACAATGCCTCGGCGGCATGCTGCAGCTAAGTGAAGGAAACCTTAGCTATGAAAACAATGATGGGATTATTGCGCCGGAGAAAGTGTTTTCAAATGTTTCTTTCTGCGCACCCTACCTTGATGTAATAGAGGAGATGACCCTAACAGAATTTTTTCGTTTTCATATACAGTTCAAAAAATTCCTGAATGGCTTATCTGCAAAAGATATAATCCAAAGGATGGGATTGAATGATGCATCTGATAAACAAATCCGGTTGTTTTCTTCAGGAATGAAGCAGCGCGTGAAACTTGCACAGGCAATTTTTTCCGATTCATCTATTTTACTTCTTGATGAACCCTGTACCAACCTCGATTCAAAAGGCATTGCCTTATATCATGAACTTATCGGACAATATGCTGCGAACCGGCTTGTGATTGTTAGTTCGAATGATGAAGTGGAATATAGCTTCTGTAAAGAAATCCTGTCTATTAAGGATAAAAAAATAAATTGAAAAGCGTTCCTTGCACCAGGAAGAGAAAGGAACCGGGATAATAATGAGGATTATGATTTTAAGTAATCAAAACCAATTATTATTTATAAATAACACCCGCCAGCACGTGGCTGAAAACCATGGTCATTATTGTGATTATCAAAATTTGTTATGATTGAATTTAAAAGCCACAGGATTCATAATGATCTTAAAAATCTGCATGCCTGCAGGTCTGCGGGCTTTCTCTTTATGCATCTTGGTGACTTAGTGCCTTTGAGGCTGTTTATTAATGCGCTGCGCTGAGATCAAGCTTCTCTCCTTTTCTCTTCTTGTTTCCTTTTACCATCATCACAAATGGAATACAGATCAGGAACATGATTGTGAGATACAGAAATACATCCATGTACGAAAGAACTGCTGCCTGTTTCATCACCATACCCTGAAGAGAGGCGTACGCTTTTTGTTCAGCTAAATTTGAAGGAAAACCTTTTGCCATAAATGCCGCTTTCATTGCCACTATTCTGTTTTGTACATCAGGATCAAATTTGTCGAGATGCACTCCCAGCGTTGTCTGATGCAATACAATTCTTCTCGACATGAATGTTGTAACGAGGGCCACCCCAAATGATCCGCCGAGCTGGCGCATCATGCCTGTAAATGCGGCACCATCACCAATCTCTCTTCCTTTCAGTGTGCTAAGCGAGAGTGTTGTGATCGGAATGAATAACATACCCATGGCAACGCCACGCAACATCAGCATCCAGAAAAAGGCATCCCGCCCGGTATCAGTTGTAAGTAATTTGTAACCATCAAAACAGAAAAGTGCAAATAGCAGCATTCCTGCAGAAGCAAGGTATTGCTGGGGTACGCCTTTCTGTAGCATGCGGCCGATAAAAGGCATCATGAAACCCGTCATGATTGCAGCTGGCATGAGCAAAAGTCCTGCCTGCGTTGCTGTCCAGTTAAGGATCGTTTGGGTGTAAAGTGGTATGATAAAGGTGGAACTGTATAATCCGAATCCCAGAATAAATGAAAGTATGGTCCCAACCCGGAGATTTCCATTTTTCAAAACACGTAACCGAACGATAGGGTTACGGAATGTAAGTTCGCGCCAGAGAAAAAAGAAAAAGCCAAGTATTGAAACGACAGTGAGAAGCACGATAGTTGTATCGTTAAACCAGTCATCATCCTGTCCCTTTTCTAAAACATATTGCAGTGAGCCAAGAAAAGTAGCCAGCAAGGCAATACCTAACCAGTCAATATCTCTCATTAAACTTTTCTCAGCATATTTCGGGCTTCTGACGAACTGTAATGCCAGAAGTGTTGCAATAACGCCTAAAGGAATATTGATGTAAAAAATGTTTGGCCAGGAAGAATGATCCACAATGAAACCTCCAAGTGGCGGACCAAGCGTTGGTCCTACAATCACTCCCATTCCATAGATTGCCTGCGCCATGCCTCGTTTTTCAGGAGGATAACTTTCAGTGATAATAGTTTGTGATGTAACAAGCAACGCACCACCACCAATCCCCTGCATAAAACGGAAAAGTACCAGCTCCCAGATGCCGGTTGCATTTCCGCAGAGGAAAGAACATATCGTGAAGAGCATGATCGAAGCAGCAAAATAATTTCGCCTTCCGAACTGTTGCGATAACCAGCTCGTCATCGGCACAATGATCACATTACCGATCGCATACGCTGTAACCACCCAACCTACTTCGCTTGTTGTAGCACCCAGGTTACCCTGCATATTTTTCAATGCCACATTCACAATTGTTGTATCTACAATTTCCAGCAGCGCACATACAATGGCGGTAATGGTAATAATTACCCTGCGTGAACCGTATTCTATGAGAGAAACTTGTTGCATAGTGTGAAAGGTGAAACGTGAAACGCTAAATCGTCAATCGTCAATCGTCAATCGTCAATCGTGAATGTTTTTTTTCCTTGATTTTTTACAATCGTTAGAATGGTAGATTACAGGAACTGTACCATTGACGATTGACGATTCACGATTGACGTTATTAATCGAGATGAACATCAACTTCGACATTCATTCCCGGTCTTAGTTTTGCAATGAGTGAATCCTGACGGTTAGTGAAATCAATTTTTACCGGAAGGCGCTGAACCACTTTCACAAAATTTCCGCTGGAATTATCCGGAGGAAGAAGTGCAAAGGTGGATCCCGTTGCCGGTGAAAAAGAGGATACCGTACCTTCAAATTCGTGTTTGCCAAATGCATCTGCTTTTACAACTACCTTCTGACCTTCACGCATTTTATTCAATTGTGTTTCCTTGAAATTCGCCACAACCCATACTTCATTGCTATGAACAATACTGAAAAGAGCCTGTCCTGCCTGTAAAAACTGACCATTTTGAATATTGATCTTTGAAACACGGCCGTCTTCAGGTGCAGTAACAACAGTATATGACAAATTCAATTTAGCTGCTTCCACTTCAACCTGTTTCTGCCTGATGGATGCAGATGCTACTCCAATCTGTTCCGAAGTAGCCGAACTCTGAACAGCTACCGCATTGGTTTGCTGCGCGGCCTGTTTTTTCTGTTCCTGTAATATGTTCAGTTGTTTTTCTGCTGTTTGTTTTGCAGCGAGGGCCTGTTCATATTGCTGCTGTGTGATAGAATGATCCTTTATGAGGTTCGCGTATCTTTCAAAATCCTGAGCAGTACGCCATACATTAACTTTTGCTGCTTCAATCTGCGCATCTGCAGTTCCAACTGAAGCCTGGGAAGTTGCAATATTTGCTCTGGCAGCAGATGTTGATGCTTTTGCTGAACTCAAATTGCTTTCAGCAATGGCAAGTGCAGCTTCTGCTTCATCAAGCTTCACCCTGAAGTCGCGGTCGTCAAGTACCAATAACGTATCCCCTTTTTTTACAAAGTCGTTATCCTGTACTCTTACTTCCTTAACGTAACCGGCTACACGGGGAATTACCGGGCTGATATCAGCACTTACCTGTGCATCATCTGTTTCTTCATGATGCTTTGCGTAAGTATATTTAGAAATACCAAACCATCCACCGCCGATAATAAGAACGGCAAGTATGATCATGAATATGGGATTCCTTTTTTTAGTTTCAATTTTTGTTTCCTTTGTAGTTGCTTCCATAATGTGTTCAGTTAATTTATTTTAAACCCTGTTCTGCTTCGCCTGCTGATTCCAGTAACCTGCTGTAGGCAACAATTGCATCAGCCTTTGCAAACAGATAATCCAACCGTGACTGAAGTGCTGCTACATCTGCTTCCAAAAGATCTGTAGTTGTAGCAAGACTATTTTTGTATTTGTTGTTTATAATTCTGAAATTTTCTGTTGCCTGTTCCTGTGCCTTTGCAACCACTTCAATTTTTTTCTGGCTGCTCAACCAGTTGAGGTAGGCACGATTCACCTGGAGGCGAATATTGTCGTTTAAAATTTCCTCTGCCGCAGAAGCCTGTCTTGAACGGGCTTCCGCACCCTGTACTTTGGCCCTGGTTTTCCAGATAGAAGCAAGATTATATGACACACCTACGCCTACGTTCATTGCATTGGTGATGGTGAGCACTCTTGGTACATCAGCAGCAATATATCCACCAGACAATTGTACACTTGGTTTGTATTCTGCTTTTGTTACTTTAATACCAATGTCAGCTGCTTTTTTTCTTAGGTCTGATGATTCAAGGTCTTTTCTTTTCGACAACGCAATGTTTACATATTCATCCAGTGTACCTGCGCCCAATGGCCGTGATAAAAAAGATGAATCAGGTTCCAGGATCGTTTTTTCCGGCAGGCCGAGCAACAGGTTCATATTTATATTAGCGAGCTGCCAGTTATTCTCTGCTTCAAGAAGCGATAATTCGGTGTTCGAAACCTGCAATTCTGCTTTTAATAAATCATTCCGTGCAAGTAATCCGTTTTTTTCGAGGTTGCTGAAGTCACGCACTCTTTGCTGCGCCTGCTCAAGATGTTCACGTACCAGGTCTACAGCAGCTTTAGATTTATACAGGTTAATAAAAGATTCAACAGTTGTTACAATCATTTCTTCCCTGTCCTTGTCAGCATCCAGCTTCACTGCTTCTGCAAGAAGACGGGATGATTCAATGCCGTAACGAATTCTGCCTCCGGCATAAAGAGGAATGGAAGCATTTAAAAGGCCGTAAGCCGCCTGCGTTACATGAGGAGCTGCACTTCCGGGCGTACCATTCTGCGATTTCATATTCAGGTTGGCATTACTCAACCTGATATATCCTCCGGTTACTGCAGCATCCGGTAATTTTCTTTGCATTGCTTCCGTCAATGAAGCCGCAGCTTCATCAATTTTTGCCTGGTTCAGTTTCAGCAGTTTGCTGTTCCTGATACTCATTTCAATCGATTCATTCATGCCTATCGGGCGTTTTTCCTGGCCGTACATTTTACATGCAGCCATTGAAAAAAACAAAACCACCAAAATATTTTTAACCTTCATAAATCAAAAATGCTTTAAACAGGGATTTTAGATAATTACTCAGTTTCTTTCTTATATGTTTTTCAAATTCTTCCTGGGTCATATTTTCCAGGCCGTTGATTTCTCTGTAATAATCCTGGCTGGTTACCAGCTGACTGGTTGTGCCAACAAGAGTCATCATCAGAAATGGGATATCGATTGATTTTTTAAACTCTCGCCGCTTCTGTCCTTCCTGGATCAGCTGCGTTATCAGAACCTGGTTGGTTTGTTTCAGTTGAATGATCTGTTTGCGTATAGGGCCGGTATTAACAGCCATCTGTTCGCGTACCATGATCTTGTGAAAACATTGTTTTTTAAAGATCCTTTCAATGTAATCATCAATCAGCTTTTCAACTTTCTGAAGCGATGTCAACTGATTATTATGCAGGATGTTTTCAAGTTGTAGCCGCATGTAATGTCCCCTGTGGTGGAACATTGCTTCCATGAGCTTTTCCTTGGAACCAAAATAATAAGAGATCATCGCCAGGTTCACATCAGCATTTTCCGCAATGTCCCTTACCGAGGTGCCGTCAAAGCCCTTTTCGGCAAACAGCTTTTCCGCTGCTTCCATGATCTGTAGTTGTTTATCGCTGTATTCCATTAAAGAAGGCGCAAAATTAAACAAACGTTTAATTTAAACAACTATTTGAACATTTTTTTAAAAAATTTTTATTTTATGATGCAGAAGACTCATCAGATGATCATTTTATCGTGCTGACAGGCAGCCCAACCGGTCTCATGAATGGCCTTTCAACCAGAAGGTAAAAGACTGATGAGATCATTAAAACCAAAGCAGCAAACAGCAATGAAAGCGGAATCAGTAATGCAGGATATGCTGAAACATTCCATCTCAATAATATTTGTCCGGCTGCAGATACAATCGCAAAATGAAGAAGATAAAGGGAGTAACACATGCCCCCGATCCAAACCAGGACAGGTCTAGAAAATAATTTCTTAATGGATGCATTGGTGAGTACCACATGCACCAGAATCCACATGCTTAATATCTTAATCATGTAAGCCCACAAATTATTTATTGACGGCAGAAAAAAATAAATAAGGAGTGCAATTATCGCCGCAGTGATACCGGCAGTTTCATTTTTAAAAAGTCTTTTTCCTGTAACGAACCAATCAGACAACAATATGCCAATAAAAAAATAATGAAGGTATTTTAAAACGTGGGGAACACCCCATACTCCGTACCAGAACAGAGCACTTGAAATAATTATCACCATCATAATGGCCCACCTGATATTCCGGTTACGCAAAAGAAAAATTGAGCATAGCAGCGGAGCAAGAACATAAAACTGAACTTCCACTTCGAGCGACCAGGCAACAGGCAAAACCGGAGAAAAGGAATGATAGATGGCACCATGCATGTATACTGCTGATGCGAGAAGATGCGGAAAAAGTTTCTGAAAAGAATAATTATGGAGTATCCATACATGCGCCACAAAAAGAATAACCAATGCAATCAGGTATGGTGGCTCAAGACGAAAAACACGCCTGATAAAATATCTTTTCAGACTTACTTTTTTTTCATTCCTTAAACGCCATCGTGCAAAAGGAAGACTGAGAATAAATCCACTGATTATAAAAAAAAGCGGAACTCCATATCCGCCTTCATAAATAAAATCTGCCCAGTAGCTATGTGTTGAGGCAATTGAATTCCCGTAAAATTTTTCATCGAGATAATGACTGATATGCATGATGAACACAACAGAAAAGATGGCGAGGAAACGCAGTCCGTCAATCTCCGGCATGTACTGTGTACTGTAGGTAATTCGACGGAACCTTTGAAAAAAACGTGACACCATCAGGAAAAATTAGCGCTGGCTCGCAATCAGCAGGTTCAGATCAGTATACTTCAGGTTGAACCTTTCGCTCAGGTAAAAATTAGTAAGTGCACCTTTGAACATATATATTCCACTACGCAGGTGAATCTGGTGCCACACCATTCTTTCAAAGCCACCGTCTTCACCAGCTTCAAGCAGTAGAGGCATCAGAACATTACTGATTGCCTGCGAAGCTGTACGTGCAAAGCCTGAAGGAATGTTTGGAACACAATAATGTATTACACCATATTTCAGGTATATGGGTGCTTCATGTGTTGTGATTTCAGCTGTTTCAAAACATCCACCACGATCAATACTTACATCAATGATAACACTTCCGGTACGCATGCCGCTTACCATTTCTTCTGATACCACAACTGGTGTACGGCCGCTTTCTGATCCAAGTGCCCCGACCGCAACTTCGCATGTTTTCAATTGTTTTGCCAGCATACGAGGTTCAATCACTGATGTCCATAACCTGTGCCCGATATTATTCTGCAGTCTTTTCAGCCTGTACACACTATTGTCGAAAACCTTTACCGATGCACCGAGCGCCAGGGCGGCTCTCGCTGCATATTCTCCAACGATGCCTGCACCAATAATGATAACTTTTGTTGGAGCAATACCGGAGATACCACCAAGCAAAACACCTTTGCCATGATTGGCTGAACTGAGATACTGGGCTGCAATCAGCATGACAGCACTTCCTGCGATTTCGCTCATGCTGCGGACAATGGGATAGCTTCCGCTATCATCTTTCAGGTTTTCAAAAGAAATCGCTGTGATCCGTTTATCCATCATCTTCTGCAGCAATTCTGCCTTCAGGACGCTGAGGTGGATCGGTGAAATAATCATCTGGCTTTGCTGCAATAACTGAAGTTCCTCATCAATTACAGGCGCACTCTTTACGAGGATCGGAGCCTTGTACACTTCTTCGCGATTGTAAACAATTCGGGCTCCTGCTTCACTATAATCCCTGTCGGCGAAATGGGCAGCTTCCCCGGCATTGTGTTCAATAGTTACTTCATGACCATTGCTAACAAGAACACTGACTGCATCTGGTGTAAGGGCAATCCGGTTTTCCTGGAAGGCGATTTCCTTTGGAATTCCTATATGGAGCTGGGCACCTTTTGGCTTCACATCGAGCGTCTCTTCCAACGTCTCATAACTAAAAGAAGTACTCACAAAAGGTTTTTGCTGCGCCATAAAGTCCTGTAAAAATTGTGTTACAAAATACGATTGTTATTTGATTCAGGGTGAAACCCCGGCAGGCAACCTGATCTCAACATAACGTTCTGAATCATTAAGAATTGAAATATGAATGTGCACGGTTGATGCATCAAATAATCCGGGTGACCTCTCCGGCCATTCAACCATGCATATCTCGCCACTTGTGAGGCAGTCTTCTACACCGGCCTGGATGACTTCCCCTTCATTTTCGAGCCGGTATAAATCCATGTGATATACAAGGCCTGATTTATTATTTTGAAAAAACGTGTATTCATTAATGATAGAATACGTAGGACTACCAATTACATCAAGTACTCCTAAAAACCTGCATAATGATGTAATAATGGTTGTTTTCCCGGATGCCATGGGCCCATGAAAGGCAAATATTTTCGACCCGTC
>JBJMLW010000449.1:0-15795 GCA_045805105.1 Flavisolibacter sp.
ATGCCTTATTGCTCGGTGTTATTGGTGCCATCCTTAATATCATTCCGTACCTGGGAATTTTTATGGCGTGCATTCTGAGTACACTCATTACGCTTACCACCAATTCTCCCAGTACAGTGGTATGGGTCATTGTATCACTGATCATAATTCATATGCTCGACAGCAATATCCTGATGCCCAGGATTGTTGGGTCCAAGGTAAAGATCAATGCACTGGCAACAATTGTCGGGATCATCACCGGCAGTGCGTTATGGGGAATACCCGGAACTTTTATGGCTGTACCGATCATGGCTGTTATGAAAGTGGCTTTTGAAGAAATTGATCCTTTCCGACCATTTGCTATACTAATGGGTGATGATGTAACAGTAACTTCCATGTCGCGCCCGGTGCTTCATAAAATTGCCCGTTCAGTAAGACGGCAGCCGGTAAAAAAATAGCATTATTCCATTGGCACAGAAACATATCTTTTTCCTGGCTTCAGGTACCTTATGCCCTTATTTGTATTGAAACGGGTTGGAAATTGCGAACGCCCTCCTCCGGGAACCGGTCCCCATGCAATAAAATGAAGATGTGGAAGTGCAGAATATCCGGTGCTTCCACTTTTTGCAATCTGTTGTCCCTGCCTTACAGAATCACCCACTTTCACAAGTGCTCCATGATACTGCAGGTGACCATAATATGCCTGTGATCCATCCTCGTGCAGAATCACCACCTGGTTTGCTTTTCGCAGATATTTTTTTCCAATACCTCCTTTTGTAAAGTCCTGTTCCACTCTAACTACAACACCACTTCTGGCAGCAGTTACAGGGGATCCCTTTTTCATTTTGAAATCAATTGCAAGGCGGTTTTTATGAGAAAGCTTTGAGTTATATCCCTGGATTACGCGATGCCTTGTTCCTTCAGGGAATGGCAACGCATACACGTAAGAATTATCCGATGGAATTTCTGTTGAAGCTGCGAAATGATATTGCGTGCCGCAGGAGACTATAAAAAATACCGCAAATGGAAGGATGTATTTCACAGGCGGAGTATAAAAAAGCGGCAGTGCCGCTTCAATATCTAATGATGATTACTCTGCTTCGGCCACTACTTCCTTTACTTCAGGTATCATTCTTTTCATCATACCTTCAATGCCAGCCTTAAGTGTAATCATGGAAGACGGACATCCGCTACAACTACCCTGTAACATCAGGTTTACAACACCATCATTGTAGCTTTTAAACTGGATAGCGCCACCATCCATTTCAACTGCAGGCTTTACATAATTTTCAAGTAATTCCTTTACCCTTTTCACAACATCGTCATCATCGGCGCTTACTTCATTTGAGCTTTCCTGTTTTACAGTTGACAGCTCTTCTTCGTTCACAACAGCCTTTCCTTCTTCAAGAAATGCTTTCAAAAACTCGCGGATGGCAGGAATTACATCTGTCCAGTCGGTATCCGGTGTTTTTGTAAGGGTCACAAAGTTAGAAGCGATAAAAACCGATTTGATGAAAGGAAAACCGAAGAGCTCGATAGCCAGTGGTGAGGGCTTTGCGCTGTCCACATCCGGGAAGTCGATGCTTTTACCTGGATACAGAAGTTTATTGGCAACAAACTTCATCGTTTCCGGGTTCGGGGTCATTTCCGTATAAATGCTGATAATGGGATTACCTGTTTTGATCATTTCCTGATGATTGAACGGCAAATTTAAGTATTCAAACCGAACAGGCAGCTAGCCGGTGAACAGTTTAACGATACTATGATAATTACCTTTGATTTTGAGATCTTTGATTGGGAAGAAATCCTGGACCAAAATCTTAAATCAAGATGCTAGTGTTTGGTTGCGACCTTTTTCGACTTGTGTACTGGTTTGGAAGGAATTGATTTCTTTTTGGTAACGTTCGTGGTGTGTTTAACCGGGACTTTCTTTTTTGGCTCAACAAGATGCTTTGAAACTTTTTTAGTTGTTGCCACCGGTGCTTTTTTCTTCCCGGGTGATTTCTTTTCTGCTTTTTTAATTACAGGCGGTGTTGTTTTTTTTGTTGAAACCGGTTTAGCAACAGCCTTATTATTTGATTTCACTTCTGATTTTGAATTGAGATTCTTTTGTGGTTGAATAGTAGTTTTTGCTTTCAGTGGAGCAGATTTGTGCTGTATTTTATGTGCTTCCGTTATAGTTGAGTTTTTCTTTTCACTGCTGACCGGGCTTTTGACTTTAGAATCTTTTATTTCAACGGTAGCAGTTTTGTCGTCAACCGGTTTTTCATTAGAGGTTGTAACGATGGTTGAATTTGCAGAAACACTTTCAATCTCTGCTTCTTTCAACCCTTCCCATGCATTGATCCTTGCATTGGCAAGAGCATTTCTCTGTGCTTCATTTCTTTTTGCCACTGCTTCCACTTTTGCTCTGGCAATATTTTCCTGGGTTTTGGCATCTGTAACCGTATCCTGTTTTACTACAGGTGCTGGTGTAACGGGCTTCGAAGCCGAACTGGAAGATGAAGTATTCTGCGCTGATGAAACTCCAAATGAAAAAACGCCGATAGCAACAAGGGCCAGGTGCTGGATGGTTTTCATAAGACCGGATTTTGATACTTTAAATTAGAAGGAAATTCGTGCCGGATGCCATGTTCCGTAGATAAAGTGGCCTCATAACAAACATTTCCGAAGTGAAACAACGCTAAAAGGCAATAGTACATTTCCGTATTATGGAAATCTCAGATGTATGATTATTGATGTATGATTTAAGGGGCCTTTAAATCACAGATCAAACATTCTTTTCAATAATCATCAGCTTGGCATAATTCAGCATGATCTTCTTCTCCCCATTGGAATCGAAGCGTATGGTAGCTACCGGGTTGTGTGATGATCCTTCCAGTTTGGTGACTTCTCCAAAACCAAATTTCTGGTGTTCAATACGTGTCCCCACTTCCAGTTTTGAAACGTCGCTTGGAACAAAGTTCGGTGAAGGAACATGTGCTACTTCTTTGGGTTTTGTATTACCCGTTACCAGAGTTGAAACAAAATTCTTTTCTGCCGGTGCATTATTGCCGCCAAATCCTCGCCGCATTCTTTCAAATGCATTACCCAGCCCAAAGCCTGAGTTTGTCTGGTTTTTTACACCACCGCCTGCAAACGATTTGTCAATGTAATCCATGGGAATTTCATCTATAAAACGGCTTTGATCATTCTGCTGAAGGTTTCCGAATTTATATCGCGTATTGGCATGACTCAGGTAAAGTCTTCCCTTTGCACGTGTAATAGCAACATAAAACAAACGACGTTCTTCTTCCAGTTCTTCCCTTGTATTAATGCTCATGGCATTTGGGAAAAGACCTTCTTCCAGTCCGCCTACAAACACCACAGGAAATTCGAGTCCCTTTGCTGCATGTATGGTCATTAGTTTTACAGTATCAGCATTAGGATCCTTTTCATCTGCGTCGGTGAGAAGTGTAATCTGCTGCAGGTAGGCGGCCAGGCTTTTATCACCTACTTCACCACTTTCTTCACTCAATGGTGTTTCTGTAAATTCTTTAATAGAGTTAAGTAATTCCTGAACGTTTTCGTAACGCTGAACACCTTCAGTGCTTTTATCGTTAAAAAGCTCTTTTACAAAGGAGGTCTGCTTGCCAACATGAAAGGCAATGTCGTAAGCATTTTTTGTTGGCAGCATGGAATGAAAGCTGCGGATCATCAGTACAAATTCTTCAATGGCCTGCAGCGTACCTGCCTTAAAGCCATACGTGTTAGCTTTTTCCAGAACCTGCCACATGCTGATATCGTTTTCGTTGGCAGCAAGAATGGCACGGTCAATAGAAGTTTTTCCAATGCCGCGAACCGGATAATTAATAATACGCTTCAGCGCTTCTTCGTCTCTTGGATTTACAATAACACGCAGGTAGGACAGATAATCCTTAATCTCTTTGCGCTGGTAAAATGAAATGCCACCATAGATGGTGTATGGGATATTCATTCTCCGGAGACTTTCCTCAAAAGAACGGCTTTGTGCATTGGTTCTGTAGAGAATGGCAAAATCTTTATTGTTATAATGATTGCGTAGCCTTTGCTCCTGGATGGCATCCGCAACAAACTTCCCTTCGTCATTGTCCGTCATGGTTCGCACAAGCCTGATCTTTTCGCCCGTGGCATTTTCAGTAAAAAGAGTTTTCGGAATCTGGCCCTTGTTGTTCTTGATCACCTCATTAGCAATATTCAAAATGTTCTGCGTACTCCTGTAATTCTGTTCCAACTTGATCACCTTAACTGCATCATAGTCTTTCTGAAACTGCAGTATGTTTTCAATAGTTGCTCCGCGAAATGAATAAATGCTCTGGGCGTCATCACCAACAACGCAAACATTTTCATGTACCGCACCAAGTAGCTTGATAATCTCGTACTGCGCGGGGTTGGTATCCTGGTATTCGTCTATAAGAATGTATTTGAACTTATGCTGGTACTTGTGCAATACTTCCGGAAAAGTTTTGAGCAGTTCATACATTTTAAAAAGCAGGTCATCAAAATCCATTGCACCATTTTTGAAGCAGCGCTTTGCATAAGCATCATAAATGTTCCCGATCATCGGCCGGTTGGCGCGCATGTCTTCCTGCTGGATGTAGTAATCGGCAAGATATTCCTTTGGTCCAACGAGTGCATTTTTTGCTCCGGATATCCGGTTGTAAACAACGTTGGGTTTATAATGCTGCACGTCGAGGTTCAGTTCATTTACTACAGACTTTACAACACTCTTGGCATCATCGGTATCATAGATGGTAAAAGAATTCGGGTAACCGATGCGGTGAGCTTCCGAACGAAGGATGCGCGCAAATACGCTATGAAACGTTCCAATATAAAGATTGCGTGCTTCACGATTACCTAGAATGTGTTCCACACGTTCTTTCATTTCAGCAGCAGCCTTGTTGGTGAAAGTAAGAGCCAGTATGTTAAATGCATCAACACCCTTCGACATCAGATGTGCAATGCGGGTAGTGAGGACCTTGGTTTTTCCGCTTCCTGCGCCGGCAACAATCATCAGTGCACCTTCAGTTGTCAGTACGGCCTCCCGCTGTCTTTCATTCAATCCCTTCAGATAATCCTGCATAGATGCGAAGGTAGTTTTTTGGCTACATTCTATATCCTAAATAAGTCCAAATTAGCGGAAGGAAAAAGTGTTTTTTCTGTTTCTGTTTGTTGATTTTCCCGTGAGAGGCACAGAAGCAGAGAACAACAGAGAAACAAAGTAGGTAAAAGTGATACAAATCATATAAAGGCTTATTTATTTTTTTTATTTTGGATACGAACCAGTCCTTTGATTAGAAGAATAAAATATTACCGTTCAATCTGGATGAGGCATGATCTTCCTGCCGGATTTTCTGTTTTTCTCGTTGCACTTCCTCTATGTCTTGGAATTGCACTTGCATCGGGCGCACCACTTTATTCAGGAATTATATCAGGTATTGTTGGAGGACTCGTGGTATCTGTTATCAGCGGATCTGCACTGGCTGTATCCGGACCTGCAGCAGGATTGACAACAGTAGTGAGCAGCGCTATAATTTCATTGGGTGACTACAGGATTTTTTTATTGTCTGTTATCGTCGCAGGCGTATTTCAGATACTTCTCGGACTTCTTCGCTTTGGGTCGGTTTCAAATTATTTTCCTTCAGCTGTTATCAAAGGTATGCTGGCCGCCATTGGAATAATTCTGATCTCCAAACAGATTCCACTAGCACTGGGATATGATCAACCCGATTTCTGGCGGAGTGGTTTTCTGAACCTTTTGTCATATAAAAACTTTTTTGGAAGGATCAATGAATTCAGCACGCATGCTGCCCGGATATCTGTGGTTATTACTATCGTTTCTGTCGTTGTGATGATCGTTTTGAAAAAATTGAAATCACCCATACTGAAATTATTGCCTGCTCCGCTATTGGGAGTTCTGGGGGGCATTGCTACAAATCTCATTTTTATTCATATGCACAATGCAGGAATGAAGAGTGCGCAACTGGTTAATATTCCCGAGAATTTTTTTGATGAAATTTCATTTCCTGATTTTCATATGTTTTTTAGCTATGCGGTATGGAAAAACGGAATCGTAATTGGATTGCTCGCCACACTTGAAACATTACTTTGTATTGAAGCAATTGACAAACTTGACAGGCACAACCGCATTACACCGGTTAACCGCGAACTAGTGGCACAGGGTTGTGGGAATATTAGCTGCGGACTTCTCGGAGGAATACCAATAACGGCTGTCATCGTTCGTGGTGCAGCAAATGTGGATGCTGGTGCGCGAACAAAATTATCGGCATTTACACATGGAATATCCCTTTTACTTGCTGTTCTTTTAGTTCCTTCCATTCTGAGTATGATTCCTTATGCGTCTCTTGCTGCTATTCTTTTAATTACAGGATTTAACCTTACACGGCCACGTCTGTATAAAAACATGTGGCAGCTGGGCTGGAAACAGTTTCTTCCTTTTATGCTTACGGTTATTATGATCTTACTGACAGATCTTCTTATTGGAGTGAGCATCGGGTTACTATTGTCTGTTTACTTTATTATCCAGAATAATTTCCGCGCAGAATATAAAATTGACAGGTCGTCTCGGAATGGCCATGAAGTTTATTACATCAGGCTGAATTCGAATGTTACATTTCTAAACAAGGTAAAGTTGCGGGATGCACTGGATAAAATTCCGGACGACAGCAAGCTATCCATTGATGGAAGCCATTGTAATTTTATTGATTATGATATTCTTGAGGTCATCAGCGCATATGCTGAAAAGGCGCGGGACAGAAATGTTGATTTGCACCTATACGGGATAAAGACGGTAAATGTGGAGGTCATCCATTAGAGTGTACTTAACTGTACTCAGTCCAACAGCCTCTTTGTCTATTGACGAAACCTGCAGCAGACGCAGACTGGCAGCTCTGATGTAACTTCATGCCAGGGAATTTATGAGTTCGCGAAAAATTAACCAGCGTTTAAAATCAAATCCTGACACAGGATTTGGTACACAGTCATCGCAGATTGGCGGAAGGTTCGTCAACCGCGATGGAACTTTCAACCTTCGTAAGGAAGGTTTACCGCTTTACCGTCAGTTAAGCATTTATTCGTACCTGCTGGTGATATCTACATGGAAATTCATCCTGATCGTTGTAAGTTTTTTTGTTCTGATGAATATAGGTTTCACCTGTCTTTACCTTATTGCAGGATATGATCAGTTACAAGGGATGATTGCTACAGGCAAATGGGACCGTGTTCTTGAAACCTATTTTTTCAGTACAGAAACTTTTACCACTGTTGGTTACGGAAGAATCAATCCTATAGGCCAGCTGGCACACTTCATTTCTTCCTTTGAATCCATGACAGGGTTTATGTTTTTTGCTGTTCTTACAGGTGTTCTGTTCGGACGTTTTGCCCGGCCGAAGGCATATATTGTTTTCAGTGAAAATGCGATTGTATCTCCATACCGCGACGGAATTGGATTGATGTTCCGCATGGCACCTTTTAAAAAACATCATCACCTTACGAATGCACAGGTTACTGTAAATCTTGTATTGATGGATCCCGAAGACGAAAGCAAGGAATTCAAATTTTATTCACTCCACCTCGAGCGGTCCCGTGTAGATTCTTTTACTATGAACTGGACAGTTGTTCATCCCATTAATGAGGAAAGCCCATTACTTCATTTCACAAAGGATGATTTTAAAAAGAGTGAATTTGAATTGTATGTACAGGTAACAGGGTTCGACCAGTTGTTTTCAAATACGGTAATGACACGAACTTCTTATACTTTTAATGAACTGGTTTGGGGTGCAAAATTCAAACCCATGTACCGTGAATCTGAAGATGGCACAACTACAATTCTTGAACTGCATCACCTGAATACCATTGAAAAAGTTGAACTTCCGGTTCCCCTTGTTGTATAATAGAATTTTTACCATGAAAAATGTATTCCTGATCATCATGCTTATTATTTCGGCATCTGGATCTGCACAGAAAAAATATTATATGCTTGTAGGCACATATACAAACGGCAGAAGCAAGGGAATTTATGTGTATGACTATAATATGTCGGAAGGCTCTGCAACGCTTGTTGATTCGGTGGTTACATCAAACCCCTCATACCTCGCTATATCACCCGACAGGAATACGGTATATGCTGTTAATGAAGAAGGTGGTAATGGCGACGGAAGAGTTACATCGTTTTCTTTTGACCGTTCCACAGGAAATCTAAAAGAACTTAGTACAACAAAGTCCATGGGTGACCATCCCTGTTATGTAGCTGTTGATAAAACCGGAAAATGGGTAACAGCAGGAAATTATAGCAGCGGTAGCGCAGCATTGCTTTCAGTTGACAAAAACGGGGAGCTCTGGCTAAAAGGTTCTATGGGTTTCAATAAATCAATGGACAGCACTGCAAAGAAATCGCATATACATGCAACCGTATTTTCAAAAGATAACAAATATGTATTTATGCCCGACCTCGGCATGGATAAAATATGGGTTTGGAAATTTGATGAGAAGAAGGGAATATTAACGGCTCCTCATGATTCATATGTAAGTCTGCCAGATAGCAGCGGACCACGACACCTTGTATTTCATCCATCAGGTAAATGGGCATACCTCGTGCAGGAACTTTCGGGAACTGTTACTGCCTTTAACTACAAAGATGGTCAGCTAAAAAAAATTCAGTCTCTAAGCACTTTGTCAAAGGATTTCCAGGGGCCGGCACGAAGCGCAGATATTCATGTTTCACAGGATGGTAAATTTCTTTATGCATCCAACCGGGATCCGTCAAATAACATTGCGATATATAAAATCAACGGGCAGACAGGCATGCTCACTTTGGTTGGACATCAGCCGACATTGGGTAAAACGCCAAGAAATTTCAATTTTGACCCTTCGGGAAATTATCTTTTTGCTGCCAACCAGAACAGCAACAACATTGTTGTTTTCCGTGTTGATCATACTACCGGTCTGCTTAAAGACACGGGCAACAGGATTGATGTTGGAAATCCCGTGTGTGTGAAGTGGGTGGAGAGATAGAGAGAAGATGCAAGCTAGAATCTGTAAGCTACGAGCTATGAGCTGTGAGCTGCGAGCAAAAACAGGTAGCCTTTGACTTTGCAGTAATAAAGATTGATTTGCTCAAATAGTTATTCCGCGAATTTTATCTATTCCAATAAAAGCAAGGATGAAGTTAAACAAAGCTTGCAGCTTGTAGCTCACAGCTCGTAGCTCGTAGCTCACCGCTCGCAGCTTTCCCTGGCATAACAATTTCTGCAATTTTCAAAATATTTATCATGAAAAGACTGGAGAATAAAGTTGCCATCGTTACCGGCGGCGGTACAGGTATTGGCGAGGCGATCTGTAAGAAGTTTGCAAGAGAAGGGGCAAAAATAATTGTCAGTGGCTTTCCTGAAGATCCGATACATGATGTTGTACGCGATATTATGAAAGAAGGTGGTGATGCAACACCTTTCAGTGCCGACATTTCTATGGAGGAAAATGCCAGGGCTTGCGTTGCATTCGCTGTAAGTACATACGGCAGGCTCGACATGCTCATTAACAATGCAGGTGTTTTTCCTATTATGGAAGAAATTCAGAATTATCCTCTTGAGGCATTTGATTATCTCATCAGGCATAATGTACGAACCACTTTCCTGATGACCCGTTATGCAATACCTGAATTGAAAAAAACAAAAGGTTGTATTGTAGCAGCTGGTTCTGAATCAGGAAAAATCGGGCTTGCAGAAAATTCAGTTTATGGTGGAACAAAGGGGTGGATACATGCATTTATCAGGGGTGTGGCTGTTGAGCAGGCTCACTGTGGAATCCGTGCAAATTGTGTTTGTCCTGGCGCCATTGATACTGCATGGACACATAAAGAAACAGGTCCGATGAAAGCCAAAGATGAAAAAATGCTGCTGGGTGCAACACCAATGGGAAGAAGAGGTACACCGGAAGAAATTGCCAATGCTTACCTGTTCCTTGCATCTGATGAAGCATCTTTTGTTACAGGTGCATTGTTTTCAGTTGACGGCGGAATTACTATTTCAAAAGGCCCGATAGGTGAAGAAGCGGAATCTGAAGTAAAGAAAGAACCAAAGGGTGAACTTCATCTGGAACACAGTATGGATGGAGCAACAAATATGCTGAGGGGAAGTCATCGAGAACCGCATCAACCGTAAAGCGGGCAGACGTCAGACTTCAGTCGTCAGACCATTCATCAAGTGCAGATTTCTGCTACGAAGCCTGCTGACGACTGACGACTGAGAACTGACGTCTATCTTCCCATTTTCTCCGAAGTGAAGTTGTTCTTGATGTATTCATTGAAAAATGAACCAGCAGAACCTTCGCATTCGATATAAAGCTGGAAGATCTTCCACATGCGGGGAGGAACATCATAATACCGATAGATACTTCCATTCCGGAATTCTATCTCCAGTGTTTTTTCCTTCTCCATGTAATCCACCTTATGGATCGTTGACGATTTAACTGTGAATACCGGATGTGACATGTTGTTACAACTATAAAAATTATACCATGTGTGAGAGAGACTTAGGTCTACAGTCGACAGACCACAGCAGTGAACTGTTGATCCGTGGAGTTTTTATGAATTCGGTTAGTGCGGTTCGAAGTTTGTAGTTTTAATTAAGACGATTTGGGAATGTTCAGACGATTATCAAAAAAAGTAAGGAAGTTCTGGGCTGCTCTGGCTCTGTTATCAGTTGAAATGACAATTGTTGTTACTCTTTTTGTGCTTGCACTTATCGCTTTTGTTTACATTACGCGAAGAATCTTTGTACTGAATAAAACAAAACTCGATGACAGGGTTTTCGCGTATCTGAAAAATCATGTAAGTGAACGCAACAACGACATAATGGAATTTTTCACTTTCCTCGGCAAACATCTATTCCTTATTCCTGCAAATCTCCTCCTTATCAGTTATTTTCTTTTTATCAAAAAACATACATGGTATTCCATCAAGGTGCCGGCCATTGCACTCAGCAGCCTGGGCCTCATGTTCCTTCTTAAGCACATCTTTAGCCGCGAAAGACCCGGAAGTCCTTTGCTTGAAACAGCAAAAGGTTTCAGCTTTCCTAGTGGCCATGCGCTGATGAGTGTTACATTTTACGGACTTCTCATCTACCTGGTATTTAAAAATGTAAAAAATGAAGCAACAAAATGGACATTGATGATTCTTTTACTGCTTCTGATACTGGTCATTGGTTTCAGCAGGATTTACCTGCGTGTTCACTATGCGAGTGATGTACTGGCGGGTTATTGCATTGGCTTCCTATGGCTGGTTTTTGCCATATGGTTATTGAACAGAATGGAAAAATACAGTCATAAGAAAATTAATCCGGCAGTTGAGCAACCGCAAACGTCAATCGTGAATCGTCAATCGTGAATAAAGCACCCAAACTGGATTCGAACTGTTTGATATAATAATGACTCAAACATTCACGATTGACGATTGACGATTCACGATTGACGATTCTGATCACAATCTTAACATCTCCCCCTTTCCCCAACCCCCTTATTTTCTTACCTTCGCGCCTCAATTTTCAGTTTACATGATTTCAGTTAATAAGGTTTCTCTTTCATTCGGTAAAAGGGTGTTGTTTGATGAGGTGAATATCAATTTCACCAAGGGTAATTGCTATGGCGTTATTGGTGCAAATGGTGCGGGGAAATCTACTTTCCTTAAGATACTTTCAGGTGAAATTGAACCCAATAAGGGTACTGTTGATATCACCCCCGGTGAACGGCTGGCAGTATTGAAACAGAACCAGTTTGAATTCGATGATCACACAGTTCTGAACACGGTGCTGATGGGCCACAAAAAAATGTGGGATGTGATGCATCGCAAGGATGCGATTTATGCTGACCCGGAAGCGACGGAAGATGACTACATGAAAGCAGGTGAACTTGAAGCTGAATTTGGTGAGATGGGTGGTTATACAGCTGAAAGCGATGCAGCAACATTTCTCAGTGAGTTGGGTGTGAAAGAAGAGTTTCACCAGACCCTGATGAAGGATATACCATCCAACTTTAAACTCAGGGTACTTCTTGCGCAGGCATTATTTGGCAATCCTGATATCCTTCTCCTGGATGAGCCTACAAACGGACTCGATATTGAAACCATTGGATGGCTTGAAAACTTTCTTGCCGATTACGAAAATATTGTGCTTGTTGTTTCACACGATCGTCACTTTCTGGATGCAGTATGCACACATGTGGCAGACGTTGACCGAAGCAAGATCAAAGTATTCTCGGGTAACTATACTTTCTGGTATGAATCATCACAACTGATGGCGCGCCAGTTAAGTGATAAAAATAAAAAGACTGAAGACAAGCGCCAGGCGCTAATTGATTTTATTGCCCGGTTCTCTGCCAATGCATCTAAATCAAGACAGGCAACAGCGCGTAAAAAAGCATTGGAAAAACTCACTATAGAACAGATCGAGCCATCGAACCGCAGATATCCCGGAATTATTTTCCAGCCATTACGTGAAGTAGGTAACCAGATCCTGAATGTAGAGAACCTGAGTTCAACCGTAGATGGAAGAAAACTTTTCGACAAGGTCAATTTCAGTATAAACAAAGGTGAAAAGATTGCATTCCTCAGCAGGGATCCGCTTGCCGTAACCAACTTCTTCGAGATCATCAATGGCAACATGAAGGCCGACAAAGGAAAGTTTGAATGGGGAACAACCATTACAAAAGCTTACCTGCCACAGGAAAACAATGAATTTTTCCAGGGTGGTTTGTCATTAATGGAATGGCTTCGTCAGTATGTTCCGCCGCATGTTACCGATGCAGATGAGCCGTTCCTGAGAGGCTTTCTTGGAAAGATGCTTTTCAGCGGCGATGACATCATGAAAAAAACAAATGTGCTGAGTGGAGGTGAAAAAGTAAGGTGCATGATCAGCCGCATGATGTTGCAGAATCCGAATGTTGTTGTTCTTGACCAGCCTACAAATCACCTCGACCTTGAAAGCATTCAGAGTTTTAACGAAGGTTGCCAGGTATTCCCGGGTATTGTAATGCTGACTTCACATGACCATACATTTATTCAAACTGTTGCCAACAGAATTATCGAACTCACACCCAAAGGCATCATTGACCGCCTGATGACATTTGATGAATATATGGAAGACAAGAGAGTGAAGGAACTCAGAGGGGAGATGTACGGGAGTGTAGTTTATGCGTGAAAGATGCCGTGAAAAGCTACGAGCTGCGAGCTGCGCGATAACTTAAACGAATAGATTATATTATTTTGAATAATGAATAATGGGAGGTCTTTCATTTATATAATCCTAACGTATTCATTGCTCGCAGCTCGTATCTCGTAGCTCTACACCGCAGCTCGAGGCTTGCAGCTTGGAGCTTTTTACTACTTTCACCCTCCTGAATGAACGTCTACCAGCCATACACCATATTCCCTCTTGGCGATTCTGCATTGACTATAGATTTTGGAAATTTTATCAGTGAAGAACTGAATAAAAAAGTTCTTGAATTTTATGCGCAACTCAAAAACAGGGAGTTTCCTTTCATAAAGGATATCATACCTGCTTATGGTTCATTAACGGTTGTATACGACGGAACCCTTTTATATCCTGAATTAAAGGAGGATGAAACAGTTTTTGAAACCATTGCCGTGATCATTGAAAATTTGTCTCATAAACCAGTGGCAGTTGAACAGCCGCGTGAAATTATCCGCATTCCAGTATGCTACTCAAAAAGATTTGCGCCTGATATTGAATTCCTTGCGGAAGCAAAAAACATGGATGTCATTGATATTATCAACCTTCACACCTCTTTAAAATACCGTGTATACATGCTTGGCTTTCTTCCGGGCTTTGCTTACATGGGACAGGTTGATGAGCGTTTGTCGATTCCCAGGAAACCACAACCACGATTAAATGTAGCAGAAGGGTCAGTTGGAATTGCAGGAAGACAGACAGGCATTTATCCATTAACCTCACCAGGGGGATGGCAGCTTATCGGAAGAACACCACAAAAAATATTTGACAGGAAAAAACAGGAACCTGTATTCTTCAGACCCGGTGATGAAGTAGAATTTTATTCAATTAACGAAGATGAGTTTAAGGATTATAAAGCCCGGAATTCTTGATACGATCCAGGATGGTGGAAGATATGGGTATCAGCACCAGGGTATTCACCCGGGAGGAAGCATGGATAGATTTTCTGCAAGGCTTGCCAATGCTTTGCTGGGAAAATTTCCTGATGGTCCTGTTATAGAAATACATTTTCCGGCCCCGCAAATTCGTTTTGAAATTCCAACTGTGATTGCATTGACTGGTGCTGATTTTTCACCAGTGATCAATGGCATACCGGTACCGCTGGATCATCCCATTGCAATTAATAGCAAAAGCAACCTGCAGTTCAGTCATCTTGAAATAGGTGCCAGGTGCTACCTCTCCGTTTTACATGATTTTAAAATTGAAAAATGGTTCGGCAGCTACAGTACGAACGTCACAGCAGGTGCAGGAGGCTATAATGGCCAGCCGCTGAGAAAGGATGACAGGATTGAATTTTCCGGAAGCTATGATGTTTCAGATTTACTTAAGGGTAAGGATTTTCATGTTCTTCCATGGAAAGCAAATGATGTAGTTGATACAAGAAATGAAATTGAATGTCTCATGGGAAACGAATGGAACTGGCTCACAAAAGAAGCACAACAGGATTTTTTACAAAACTGGTTCCTGATTTCCAATGAAGCCGATCGTATGGGTTATCGTTTGAATGGTGCGCCGCTGGCTATGAGCCGCCAGGACCAATTGGTATCCTCGGCAGTAACTTTTGGAACCATCCAGCTTTTACCCGATGGACAATTAATAATACTGATGGCAGACCATGCCACTACCGGAGGGTATCCCAGGATAGCCAATGTTATTTCGGCACATCTTCCCATCCTTGCCCAAAAAAAGCCGAATAGCAGTATCCGTTTTAAAATGGTGGACCTGCCAACTGCAGAAAAAAAGGTTTTCGAACAAAAAAAATACCTGCAACAATTACAAAATGCTTGTAAATTCAGAATGAATTTTTGACTATGCTTCTGGTTGACCTGAACTGCGATATGGGAGAAGGAATTGGTAACGACCAGGCACTTATGCCATGGGTTACTTCAGCCAATATTGCTTGTGGCTTTCATGCAGGCAACGGGTCCACCATTCACCAAACCATTGAACTTGCATTGAAACATCATGTAAAGATTGGTGCGCATCCTTCATTTCGTGACAAAGAGAATTTTGGAAGAAAGGAATTTCATCTCAATACAGACAAAACTTATGCTCTTGTAATGGAGCAACTGATAAGAATTGATCTTATCGCAAAAGAAGTGGGTGCGCCGCTTTATCACGTAAAACCACACGGAGCATTGTATAATATGGGAGCGCGCGATCCTATAGTAGCGAAAACAATTGCGCAGGCCGTTAAAGATTTTAATGAAGATCTTGTATTATATGGTCTCAGTGCAAGTTGCCTGATCAGCGAAGCAAAGAAACTTGGATTGAAAACGGCGAATGAAGTCTTTGCAGACAGAACCTACCAGGATGATGGCTCGCTCACGCAGCGTAACCAAAAACATGCACTCATTGAAGATGAAAAGGAATGTATTTCACATGTGATGCAGATGATTAATAATTCAAGTGTCACGAGCGTCAACGGAAAGAAGATTCCACTAACGGTTGAAACCATATGCATCCATGGAGATGGCCGGTATGCAATTCAATTTGCACACATCATCCATAAGGCATTACAACAACAAAATATTGTCAG
>JBJMLW010000450.1:0-12566 GCA_045805105.1 Flavisolibacter sp.
AAATACTGGATCAGCTGCGATTCAGGACTGGTTCAATTTGATCCTGTTACACGGCACATGAATTACCGCGGCCATAATATCGATAATGATCCTGTAATAAAAACTTTTGAAAAGCAAAGGCGCAGCAACGGCATTTCAACGGATGCGAAAGGAAATGTTTTTTTTACTTTCTGGCCGCCGGGTGTAGGGCAGCCTACAATTTTCCGATACAACAGGGCATTAGGTAAAGCTGAGAGCTTTTCACATTTTGACCAGCTCGGATATCATGAAATTTATGGTTACCTGTTGCAGCGCAATGGAAGATTATGGATTTATGGTATGCCTTTTTTTGCAGAATGGACTGATGAAAAGAAACTAAATCTAATTCCTAACGAATACAGGAATGAACAAAGTTTAAGGTTTGATGATGCATATAGTGCATTTGAAGACAAGGAAAATAACATTTGGATTGCCACCGACAATGGTGTGTACCTGTTTAATCCGGATGCGCAAATCTTCAATACGTATACTCTTGCACGCAGTGATGGAAAACCACCTGTTGAAGCTCCTGTTCAGGCTGTGGAAGAAATGCCTGACGGAAGAATTTTTATTGGTTGCTGGGGCAGAGCGGGACTGTATTGTTACGATAAAAAATTTCACCCGATTGCTTTGCCTTCAGTCATAGGAGGGCAAGCGGAAAATATGACCTTATGGGATATGACACTTAACAGTAAATCAGGTGATTTGTGGATTACACTACAGGGAGGAGGAATTGCAGTATACAGCCCAAAAAAGAATTCTTTTATAAAGTTATATCCTGAAATTTTTAAAGGTTCAACAGTACGGCAGGTAGATGAAGATACTTCCGGCAATCTATGGTTCGGAACACACAGTGGACGCATCATCAGGTGGGATTACCTGAAGTCTGGAAACGATCCTTCCAAAGGATATGAATTTGTTTGTGAAACGGGAATGGTACAAAAGCTTCATTTCGATTACAGGGGTTACATGTATGTTGGTACCATGGGAAGAGGGTTATTGAAAATTAACAGTCGTACAAAAATAACCGAGAAGATATTTACTGCAACAGGTAAAGAACGCGAACGCCTTTATACAAATTCCGTATCGGACATGACCTATTATAATGATACGACGCTTCTGATTGCATCAAAGTGTCTCAATATCATGAATACAAAAACAGGCAAGGTCACTTTTTTCAATACGTCCAATGGTTTACCCACCAATACAACCGAATCTGTTGAAATGGATAGAAAAGGAATTGTTTGGATAGGAATGACCAATGGAATCTGCAGGGTTAACCTGGTAAAAAGGCTGGCTACATATTATGACCGCAGGGATGGAATTGCATATGATAAATTCAACATAGCCGGCGTCCAGGAATTATCAGATGGGAGAGTTGTATTTTATACCGATCATAATTTCCTTGTATTTGATCCGGAAAACTTTGGTCAGCAGAACAATCCTCCAAAACCTTTTATAACTTCTTTTGAAGTAGGTGGTGTGGCACTGTCAATTGATTCAATTCATGAACAGAACCGGGCTATTCTTAAATATAATAACACTTCCATTGCCATTAATTTCAGTGCACTTAGTTATCTGCAACAGCGTAAATCGCAATATTATTACATGCTCGAAGGCCTCGATCACGACTGGATCCGTACAGACCATCCCAATGAAGTACTTTACAATTTTCTTCAGCCGGGCGATTATACATTTATGGTGAAAACTGAAAACGCTGATGGCATCAGCAATCCCGAGATTGCGATGCTCCGGATTACTGTTCGTGCACCATTCTGGAAAACCTGGTGGTTTTTTAGTCTGGTTGCACTGATGATCATTGCTTTTCTTTACCTGCTTGACAGGGAACGAATGAATAAAATGCGATCATTACAACAGGTGCGAAGACAAATAAGGCTGAACCTGAGAAATGAAGTAAGTAATACACTTAACAACATTAATGTACTCAGTGAAATTGCAAAAATGAAAGCCGACAGGAATGTGGAACAATCCAAGGAATTTATTGACCAGATAAGTGATAAAAGCCGTTATATGATGGAGGCTCTGGATGATACCTTGTGGAGTATTGATCCTTCAAATGACAGCATGAGAAAAACCCTTCTCCGGCTCAAAGAACTCACGGAAGGGTTGCGAAGCAGCAGTAACATCGATATTGACCTTATTGTAGACAACAGGGTGAAAAATCTTGAGCTTGATATGAAGCTGCGTCATGAACTGTTTTTTTTCTATAAAGAAGCCATGAATTTTATTGTACAGAATATTGCATGTAACCAGGTTTTTGTCAACTTCAATAAAATGCGTTCAAAACTGCTTGTAGAAATTTTGTGTGAATGTGACCATCATCCTGAAAAATACAAATCACGATTTTCGGATGCAGTTTCTAAAAGAATTGCTGAAATGCCTGCTACGATGGAAGTGATGGCGGATAATAGAAGTTTTGCGGTTGTACTGAATGTGGAGATCAGATAGAATTTTAACCAAAGGCGCAATTATGCGAGGAGGAAATTTTCAATAATCAATGTTCAATTTTCAATACACAAGCCAATTCGACTATTCTATTTGCGAATTGATGTAATATCACTTTAAAAGCTGGCTGATTATTGGGGATACCTGCCCCGCCGGAAAGGAAAATTGCTTGTTGGCTATTAAATTAAAGACCACTTACTATTCGCTGTGCTGACATCTTTATTTGCCCAGCCAGTTTTTAAAATCGGTAACCTTTTCCCGGCTTACAATCGCTTCTTTATCTGTTTCGGGTTTAAGATTTAATAAAAGCCGGTTACCGAAATAATCGTGAATTTGCGCAACGCTGTTAACAGCAATGAAAAATGAACGGCTGATGCGAAAGTATTTATCAGGATCGAGCATGTCATTCAGTTCATCCATGGTATAGTCTACAACGAATTTACGGTTGTCATATGTTTTGAAGAAGTTCAGCCTGCCATCTGAAAAGAAATATGCTATTTCATCCACATCAACTGAAACCAGTTTTTGACCATGCTTTACAAGGAAACGTTTTCTGTATTCCTTGGTTTGAAGTTTCTGTTGTAATTGTTTCACCAGTACATCTATACTGATAGATGAATCAGGTTCTGTGTGATATATTTTTTTCATCTGACGGAATTTGTCAAGGGCCGCCGTAAGGTCTTCTTTTTGAACAGGCTTGAGAAGATAATCAACACTGTTTACTTTAAATGCCTTCAGTGCATATTCGTCATATGAAGTAATAAAAATCACCGGGCTTTTTACTTCAACATGATTAAAGATCTCAAAGCTTTGCCCGTCAGCAAGCTCGATATCCATGAGGATCAGATCAGGAGCCGGATTGGATTGCAGCCAGTTTACTGTGCTTTTGATGCTATCTGCTTCACCAACGATAGTTGCTGATTCATCTACACTGAATAAAGTCTTCTTCAATTTTTTTACAGCAAGGTCTTCGTCTTCTACAATTAGAATTTTCATCCGGGGGTATTTATAATGTTTCTAAACTAAGCAGTTTGCTTTCTGTGACTTTATTCCAAAGAAGTGGCAAAACAACACTAAAGCTTTTCCGGGCCTGAAGAACCTGGAATCCAGGCTGATTCAACAACTCGTATTTTGCTTTTATGTTATCCAAACCGATTCTGTTTGATGGTCCTTTTACTGAACGCACCTGCAGGTTATTGCTTACGATAAGTTTATTTCCTGCCGTGGTGAATATATCTATGGTAAGAGGAACATTTTTAGAAAGTACATTATGTTTCACGGCATTTTCAACGAGCATCTGCAGGCTGAGAGAAGGTAAAAGAAACTGATCATATCGTTTGTCTGTTTCTATTTTAAGTTGCACCGCATCGCCATGTCTTGTTTTCAGCAGCTGATAATAAGATTCAATGAACCTGATTTCTGTCTGAAGTGTTGAAAGGCCATCCTCATTGTTTCTTAAAAGATACCTGTATACTTTGCTTAATTCATTTAAGAATGCTTCTGCCTGTTTTTTATCTTCAGATATCAGTGAAGAAAGTGTATTGAAACAGTTAAAAAGAAAATGTGGATTTACCTGGCTTTTGAGTGTATCAAATTCCTGCTGAAGTGTAAGCTGTTCAAACTTTCCCTTTTCTGTTAAGCTTTCTTTCCATTGTGTTAGTGTAAAATCAGCTTCCCACATGGTGGTAGCGATCATTGTCAGTCCCACGCCGCTGTATAGCGCCAGCCTTAATTGCGACCAGTTAAGATGATAACCGAGGAAATTTGATGCATCATAAGAATAAAAAAGAATGATGTAGGTGAGAGACACCATGGTGATGTGTGCAAATGCAAGCAAAACCAGGCGTTTGGTTGTCTGGTGAATGTTTGGGAATCTTATCCTGAGCCCGTTCATCACAATAATATGCAGCCACCACGAAACAAAACCCTGAACATAAATTACTGGAAAAGAATAAAGCCAGATCCTGTAATCATGAAATTGCCTTGCTCCGAAAAGAAGGTAATTCAGCATTAAACATAACAGTGGCATGATCGCGAAAAACGATATCCATTCCAGCTTTGATGGTTTCATCCACTTTTTCATGCAACTGAGATTTCATGTTTGGCCGGGATCAGCGGCAGGTGAACAAATCTTTGATTATGTCGTTTTTCAATGATTATGTCTTTCTGGCAAATAAGCCTGAACTTGTTCGATATATTATCCATCACTTCACAGCAATTGTCTGTAGGATTCATTTTGGGTTGAAGATTATGTTCAACTACCAGTGTGTCGATTTCAACATAAATGCAGATATTAAGTGGATTAGAACGACTGACCGAATTCAATGCAAGTGTATGTTCAATGATCATCTGTAATGTAAGTGGAGGAATCATCATCTGTTTCACGTCATGCGGTACATCAATTTTGATCATCAGGCCTTCAGCATAACGGGCTCTAAGAAGGTAAAAGTAAGAACGGATAAAACCAAGTTCAGTTTCTATCAGAACAAGCTGTTCTTCGTTATTACGAAGGAGATAACGGTACACCTTGCTCATATGGTCGAGAAAATCTTCTGCTTTATCCGGATCTTCATTGATAAGACTTGAAAGAGTATTAAGACTGTTGAAAAGGAAATGCGGGTTCATCTGGCTTTTCAATCCAAGAAGCTGGCTATGCATGTGCACCCTTTTCAGCTTTTCTGTTTCCAGAATGGTTGTCCTGTATTTTTCAAACCTGTATACTCCTTCATTCAAAAAGGTGAGAAAAATATTGATGACAACGAAAGCAAAATATGTCCTGGTAAAATCAAAATCACTATACTGGTAACCATAAAACCGCAGGTTGTCATAAACAGTAAGGATCAAGGATATATACAAGGCAGACATGAGAAAAAAAATGGTAAGACAGATAGCCATTCTTTTGATGATCTGTCTTCCGTAGGGAAACCGGTTTCGCAGCGATATGGCCACAAAACCATAAGTAAGAAAAGCAACAGCGAGAATAATAAAAGTAACAAGGGTAGCAAATACAAGCATGCTTGTATTGTGAAAATATATCTTTCCATAAAGAAAATAATTCAGCACCATAGCCATCGGAAGCATAGTTGCTACAAGGATCGGGATATCCTTGCTGGTGTATTTAGGGATGGTGATCGGGAAAGTCATCAATTACAAATTACTGCCTTTCAGTAAGAGAACCTTGAACTGTTCAGTCAATTTGGAACTTCTTCCGGATGAATTGAGTGAAAGAAAGGATGAATTGTAACTGAAAAATTACTTCATAGATGAGTTCCGGAAATTCTGTTCGTGAAATGGTGAATTCCGGTTACCGTAATGGTAATTGGAAAATAACTGAGATAAACGGATCAAATATGATTTATATGGGAGGGTAAATTGAAAAAAATAATTTATTAAGTGAATCAATTTTACAAAAAAGTTCTATATTCAATTCAGATGGTCTTGTATTCACTCCAATCCTTCTAAATCCACACTTGCAGATACCCGGAAGGAATGTTGACCACCAGACGCATTACTACCGGTAGTGGTTACCCGAAAACTTTTCACACTGTTTTCTTAGAACCAAACAACTAACTGCGTATGCGTACGATCTGCCGCCTCTTGTCTGCCGGAGTCTTCATGTTCATTTTATTACTTTCCTTTAGTTCAACTGCGAACGCTCAGGGGATTTCCACCTTTTTCCGTGGAAACACCGGCTTCCGGTTAAAAATTAAACAGTTTGCCATTTTTGCTGGTGATACCACAGGTAATCACCTTGATTCAATTAATTCCGGTGTAGACCTTGGTGTTGTTACAAGGATTTCCGGTAATGTAGGAAGTTACACACATGTTCGTTCCAATGATGGGGTGTCTGTTATTGGAAGTGTTGTTAGTGGTAACCGGATGAGTGTAAATGGCGGTAGCGTTTCAGGAACAACTATACTGGAAAATCATGCAAATGTTTCATTCAGCCTGATATCCGGAGGAGGAACATTTCAAAATCTTACAATAAATGGTAATGCAGAATTCAGCGGAACTGTAACTGGTTCAGTCAGGCGTCCCCAAGGCGCCATTTATAATGGACCCCAGCCCCAGGGAGGATTTGGTGAAGGTGCATTGGTGTTACCGGTTCTTCCGGTTTTTCCGGTGCCAACAGCCATAACATTTGGAAAGGACTTAATAAATAATACAATAACCGTAAAGCCGGGTCAACATGGATCCATAGCATTAACAGGGCAACAAACTGTTACGTTTGATGGAGTTGGTGACTATTATTTTAAATCTATTCATAATGTTTCTATTAACGGAGGTCAAAACTTTTTCATTTTCGACTTCGGGGGTGATACTACTGAAATGATCAGGATCTTTGTGGACGATAGTGCAGTTCTGGGTCCAATCAAGGTTTCAGCGATTAATGCAAATTCTTCTCCCGGTTCTTTTATCTATACAGAAGTACATGGAAAGGGAACCAATATTGGTAATTATGCATTCACTATTGAAGGCCATAAGGATACTACAACCTGGCTTGGAACGGTGTATGCACCTGAGGCAGGTATTCTTTTAAAAACAGATTCTGTATTCAGAGGACCACACATAACCGGTGCACTCTGGTCAACTACAAGGGTGTCACTTCAATTCAACTCAGAGGTCACATTTGCACTGCTGGGGATAGAGCCTAATTTTATAACTCCCTATTATCCGCCGCCTCCAGGAGGTAAGGTTGACAGCACCGTTCTTATAGGAGCAGAGCTGACTTCATTATCTGGTGTTGGAACTGCAGATACCATCCAGGAGAATCCCGTTTTCCGTTTTGTCGGGGAAGATAGTGTGGTAATTGAAGCCATTGCAAAAGAAGGGCATTACCTCGCTCTATATAATTATCTGTTTGGACTTGGTTTAAGAGATACCGTTTCAAACGGACCTAATAGTCTTATCATAACAGGTACTTTCCCGATTGCCAACCTGGATATTCTCAATACCAAGCCCGACACAATCGACTATGTAAGGCCGTTATATCCTCCACTGACAAATACAGATATTACCAACAACCCGATAACAAAGGGCGACAGCTCCATGCGGTCGGATGTTATACGTAATGGTTACCATGTGTATGGTGAAAATGCAAAGCTGGCGATCATCTCGGACAGTTATAACAAATCATCCATCGACATCGACAGGGCAGGAATAGATGTTATAAATGGAAACCTCCCTGGAACAGGTAACCCTAATAGTGATGCAGATCCGGCACTTGGTACGCCGGTTAAAAACATTTACGATTATCCATATGGGTTAGCTTCCGATGAAGGAAGGGCAATGTTACAGATCGTGCACGATATTGCCCCGAGAACACAACTGGGTTTCAGAACAGGGTTTGTAAGTGCAGGAGATTTCGCACAGGGAATCAGACAACTCGCAGATTCCAATTTCAATATTATTGTTGATGATATTACTTATCTCACCGAGCCATACTTCCGCGATGGTGTGGTTGCACAGGCAGTAGATAATGTTGTGGTAACAAAAGGTGTAACTTATTTTTCTGCTGCAGGAAATTTTGGAAATAACTCTTATGTATCTTCTTTCCTTCCCGCAGCACCTCCTGAGGGAATGACAGGATTCGCACATGATTTTGGAGGTGTTCATACATTACAGACGCTTACACTGCAACCAGGTTCTTATACACTTGCGCTGCAATGGGATGATGACTTTTATTCTTTAAGGCACGGAACCGGAACAGGTGCGCAGAACGATTTCGATTTTTACCTCGTAGGAACCGGTGGCAACATACTTTTTGGATTTAACAGGAATAACATCGGCGGCGATCCGTTTGAAGTATTGTCGTTTACAGTTACCGAATTGACACAGGCCAAGATCCTGATTGTAAGAGCCGGTCAGTTGCCAGGTGCACCATCGGTAGTTCCAATAAAATATATCATGTTCAGGGGTAATGGAACCATAACTGATTTTAAATCGGCTATCCCATCTACGATTGTCGGACAGGCAAATGCTGCAAATGCAATCGCTGTCGGTGCTGTACTTTTTTCGAATACACCTGCATTTGGTGTAAGCATTCCTACACCTGCTTCATTTTCTTCTAATGGGGGAACTGTTGTTGGTGGTGTTATTCGGAACAAACCAGACCTGATGGCTCCGAATGGTGTCAATACTACAGTTGATCTGAATGGTCCTCTCTTCGACGATGGCGATGTCTTTCCCAACTTCTTTGGTACATCGGCTGCTGCACCGCATGCTGCTGCTGTAGCTGCACTTCTTATAGATGGAAAGAAAAAATTCCAGAACCTTACTATGACGCCTGGAGAAATCAGGACTTTATTACAGTCAACTGCACAGGATATGGAGACGCCTGGTTTTGATATTTTAACTGGTCCCGGTTTTATAAGAGCTGATTCTGCATTCAGAACGTTTGCCAGTCCAACACCTTTTATCCGTTCATTGACGCCGGAAGATCCTACATGGGTACCAGGATCAGGAAGTATGACAGTTTACATCCGGGGAGATTATCTTTCACATAGCAGTGAAGTTAAGCTTAACAATGTTGCTGTGCCCAGTACATTCCTTGATGATACACTGATATCTGCTACCATACCTGCATTTACCGGAAATGCCGGTGTACGAATTTATACACCGCCTGTAACTTCTTCATTACTGGATGGTGGTTATTCCAACACGAAATTTTTTGGAACACAGATAAACGTGTTAATCAAGGCAGATGATAAGCAGAAAAAATATGGTGAGGTACTTCCTGCTTTTACCGCAACTGTAACGGTAGATGGACAAAGCCTGGCAGCATCAGGGCATACGCTGGCAGATCTTGGTTTGAGCACACTAGCTTTCCAATCACCGGCAACAGCTGCATCTTCTGTCGGGCAATATTTTATCAAACCGCTTTCACCATTTGATTCTTCAGATGCGGAAGACCAGGTTTTGCTTGGTACATATACTTATGTATTTCAGGATGGACTTCTTACAGTAAATAAACTTCCTCTCGTAATTACGCCCCAGAACAAAACTGTTCATTATGGTGATAAGATCGACCCGATAACTTATACTTACCAGGTTGATCCTACAGCGAATATTTCGAACCCTACCGTGTTTTTGAATGATCTTAAAACATATCATCAATCCAATCTTATCGATTCAGTATTGGCTTTGGTAGATTCACGAGCATTGGTAAATACAAGGGCATTGGTGAATTCGGATCTTACCAACCTGGCCATGATGGTATCTACCCGTGCCTTGGTAAATACACGCGCACTTGTAAATACGAGGGCACTAGTCAATGGATCTGCACAAACGAATTATTTTGTAGACCTGGGTGTGGAAGCAGTATTTAATTATGGCGATGACTCAGCACATGCGACTCTTGTGAATTCGCGCGCATTGGTGAATACCCGTGCACTTGTGAATACCAGGGCACTGGTGAATGGTTCAGCGGTGTTAAGTACCCGCGCTCTTGTAAATACCCGGGCACTCGTGAATGGTGATGCCTTCGTGAATGCAAATGCCCCGAGTGCTACTTCAAACAATAATGTAGCAGTAATTGTTGATACACTTGATTATGCTGCAGGAAGTGCCACCGGAACGGCTACTATCCCGGTTATCAAGTCTATCGCATTGATTACGGGTTTTACAGCAGGCAATCACTTCATCGTTCCTGGAGCATTGTTATCAGACAATCTTGATATCAGCTATGGTTTGGGAAATCTTGTGATTCTTCCTGATCCACTGATTGTTGATGCAGATACAAAAGTGATCAATAAAGGTGCACCACTTCCTGTGCTCACATCCACCATAAAAGTTCTGCAGTATAATGATACCACCAAGATCACAGCGCTTAATTATGCCGGCAAGCCAGCCAATTCCAATACAGCAGGCATCTATCGCATCACTCCATCGGGTTTGCAATTGAAAGATGAAGGTTTGCCCCATACACAAAACTATAATCCGATCACTTATATTTCAGATTCCCTATTCATCAACCCTTATGGTTCCGGTACGAAGCCGGTTGACATATCACTCGAATGCGTAGAGTACCAGCCAACAGCTGCAGGTCCATTGAAATGGGTTGCGCACTTTTTGTATAAAAACAAAAACTCCAAACCGGTTTATGTGCCAAGAGGTTCAGGTAACATGCTCTATGGCCTGTGTACATTTAATGGTCAGCCACCTACATTATTTATGCCTGGAAGTGGACATGTTGAGATTCGTTTTGATGGATTATTACTGGTGTGGTTGTTGAAAACAAATGAAAATACCGGCAGCAAAACTGAACTGGTGTCTGCAACTTTACTTTGCAACAGGTGTAACAACGGCGGAACAACAGTAACCATGAAACAGACTGGTGCTTCAACGGAAGAAAGTAAAACGGTTGCCTCTGAAGTGAAAGAAAAAGTAGTTGAACAGGCATATCTTTTCCCCAACCCGGTATTAAATAAAGTTTATGTACAGTTAGGAACGCAAACAGTTGCAGAGAGGGAAATTATGGTAACCGATGCAACAGGAAAAAGCACAAGGGTAAAAGTAATCAGAAGAGGTACTACACTTGAGCTGGATGTTTCCATGCTAACCGGTGGTGTATATTTTATCCGGATGAATGAAGGAGATAACAAAAGAACACTGAAATTTGTTAAGTTATAGGCAGCGGCCGCAAGGCCGCTTCACCTTGCTTCATTTAGGGTTACCCACGAAAACCATAAACTAATTTTATGAAAAAAAAGTTGTGGCTACTCTGTATGACCCTTGCATGCATCTATCCGCATGCAAAAGCCCAGGTTAAAAATGTGAACCTGACTGATACGGTTAAAGTAAATGCCTTACTTCAGCAGTTTAAAGAAACTGTTGGCGAATCGCAGGACAAATCTTTCGGATATGCCCGTGAAGCAAAAGAGATTTCAGAAAAATTAAATTACAAAAAAGGTCTTGCGGCTGCACTGAAAAGCATGGGCATTGCCCGATATTATGCGGGTAAAAATCTCCAGGCAGTAGATTACTGGCAACAGTCAATTAAAGTATTTGAGAGCATCAATGATAATACAGGTGTTGCCAATATTCTCAGTAACATCGGTGCCATTTATTTTGACCAGGGAGAAGATGATAAGGCTCTTGATTATTACTTACGTTCCCTGAAAATAGCAGAACAGCTGGATGACAAGCTCAGGATTGCGACTGCATTAAATAATGTTGGGGGTGTTTATGCAAACAAGAAAGCAACATATAACAAGGCATTACCTTATTTTCTGAATGCACTTTCCCTGGCTGAAGAAAGCGGCGACAAGGAGGCCATCCGCACAACAACATCCAACCTTGGTGAAGTATATGCACTGCTTGGAAAAGACACACTGGCTCTGAAGTATTACAATAAATCATTAAAGATCGGAGGTGATTCGGAAAGCAGTCCATATACCTACAACCTGGTTGGCAAATTCTATGCTAAGCGGGGTGATTATGAAAAGGCGCTCTATTATCACAACAGGGCATATAATCTTGCGAAAAAATTTGATGGACAGCTCGACCTCGTTCAGTCACTTGAAGGAGAAGGAAGCAGTTATCAGCAGATGCATAATTATCCGTCTGCCATCACATCGTATGCTGAAGCAGAAACAATTGCTAACCAGATAAACGCTAATAAGGAACTTGAACCTATTTACAATGGGATGGCTGCATCTTATGCTGCGATCAATGATTATTCAAATGCATACCTGTATAAAACAAAACACGCGGTCATCAAGGATAAATTATATGATGAAGAAAGAGATAAGACGATTGCGTTCATGCAGTATGATTTTGACCTTCAGAAAAAAGAAAGCCGCATCAACCTTTTAACAAAGGAAAATTCTTTAAGAGCCCTTCAGTTGAACAGGCAGCGGATTTTGCGTTCCGCCCTGATCATTGTTCTGATTTTAATTCTCATTATTGCCTATATCATGTTCAGGGATTACCGGGTGAAGGCACGGGTAAACAAACTGCTTGACCAGCAAAAAAATGAAATTGAACATCTTTTACTCAATATATTGCCTGCCCCGGTTGCAAAGGAACTTCAGGAAAAGGGAGAGGCAACGCCACGATATTATGAATCGGTTTCAGTAATG
>JBJMLW010000451.1:0-2588 GCA_045805105.1 Flavisolibacter sp.
CGCAGCAGAGACGCCGCCGGCGCAGCAGACGCAGGCTCCCGCACAAGCGGCACCTTCAGCGGCGACCGCGGGCGCAAAAAAAGACAATCGTCCGGGCGTTTTGGATTTCAGGATCCTTCACCGGTTTGGAAGAGTAAACGGAGGGGCTTATGAATTTTTCGGACTCGATGGACCTGCGTCGGTTCGTCTGGGACTGGATTATGGCATCACGAACAACTTAACCATTGGTGTTGGACGAAGCACATTCAATAAGGAATTTGACGGGTTTCTGAAATACAGGATCATTCAGCAGGCAACCGGACCTAAAGCACTACCGTTTTCACTTATAGCAGTTGCAGGTTCCACGCTAACATCTTTGAAATGGTCCGATCCAAACAGGGCAAACTATTTCAGTTCGCGGGTTGCCTATTACGGACAGGCAATTGTGGGAAGGAAATTCAGTGAAAAGGCAACGCTTCAACTTGTGGGGAGTATCCTGCATAGAAACCTGGTACCAACCGAAGGTGATGCAAATGATTTGTTTGCTGCCGGAATCGGGGGAAGAATAAAGCTATCGAGAAGGCTGTCATTGAATGCAGACTATCATTATATTATTAATCAGAATGAATCTTCAGGGATGCATAACCCGCTATCCATCGGGTTTGACATTGAAACAGGCGGACACGTTTTCCAGCTTCATTTTACCAATTCGAAAGGAATGAACGAACGTGCCTTCCTTGCAGCCACAGAATATTCATGGGGTGACGGAGATATATTTTTTGGATTCAACATTTCAAGATCATTTCAGATAAAGAAAAAGAAAGGTTGACCTTTCTTTTTCAATGCTAGACCTCCTGTTTTTACAGGAGGTTTTTTCTGAATACCGGGTGCTGGGTACTTGGTTACATTCCATTCCATATTCATCCTTAAGTAATGATGCGTTCTTCCTAATTCCAAATTCCTAATTCCTTCATCAATACCACAATACCTTATACCTTAATCCCATTCCCGATATTCGTTATTTTTCGAAATAGGTACTATCTTCACAAATAGTTGTTTAACTAACTATTCTATGGGTAAGCGTGTTATTAAAAGAGTGGCTGTGCTGGGAAGTGGGGTAATGGGTTCAAGGATTGCTTGTCATTTTGCAGGCATAGGTCTCCAGGTTCTTCTGCTTGATATGGTTCCTCCGGATGCAGCATCATCAGAAAACAGGAATGCACGGAATAAAATCGTTAACGACTCTTTACAGGCTGCATTGAAAAGCAACCCGTCACCAGTTTACACAAAGGATGTTGTAAAGAGAATTGTTACCGGCAACTTTGATGATAATCTCAAAGATATTTCCAATTGCGATTGGATTATTGAAGTAGTTGTAGAGCGTTTGGATATCAAACGTTCATTGTATGAAAAAGTAGAAAAATTCAGAAAGCAAGGCACGCTCATTACATCGAATACTTCAGGAATTCCGATTCACCTGCTGAGTGAAGGAAGAACTGATGATTTCAGAAAAAATTTTTGCGGAACACACTTTTTCAATCCACCGCGGTACCTGCGGCTTCTTGAAATCATTCCCACACCAGCCACAGATAATGAGGTAGTTGATTTCCTCATGCACTACGGAGACCTTTACCTTGGAAAAACAACCGTACTGGCGAAAGATACCCCTGCTTTTATTGCCAACAGGATTGGTGTATATGGCATCATGGCCATTTTCAAACTCATTGATAAATTATCGCTGAACATAGATGAAGTGGATACATTGACGGGACCATTTATTGGAAGACCGAAATCTGCAACATTCAGAACTGCAGATGTTGTAGGCATAGATACACTGGTGAAAGTAGCCAAAGGTGTTTACGACAGCTGCCCCCAGGATGAACAACGTGATGTTTTCCAGATTCCATCATGGCTTGATAAGCTGGTTGAAAATAAATGGCTGGGCGATAAAACCGGTCAGGGATTTTTTGCCAAGAAGAAAGGAGAAAAAGGCGAAAAAGAAATTTTCACACTCGACCTTAAAACACTTGAATATAAACCACGACAGAAGCCAAAGTTTACTTCCCTCGAAGCGGCTAAACCAGTTGAAGACCTGAAGCAGCGTTTAAAAATGCTTGTTTCTGCACAGGATAAAGCCGGAGAATTTTACCGGCAATTCCATTACGGACTATTCTCTTATATTTCTCATCGCATTCCCGAAATCAGTGATGAAGTGTACCGCATCGATGATGCCATGAAAGCAGGATTTGGCTGGGAGATTGGCGCATTTGAAAGTTGGGATGTACTGAATGTTGCCAGGACTACGGAAGCTATGAAAGCAGCTGGCTACAAAGTTGCGTCGTGGGTGGAAGAAATGATTGCAGGCGGAAATAAAACCTTTTATAAAATTGAAGCCGGCAAAACACTATGTTATGATCCTGCATGGAAAAAATATAAACCAGTACCCGGATCGAATGAATTTATAATTCTTTCCAATTACGAAGAAAGGATCGTGTGGAAAAATCCTGCATGCAATGTTTATGATATTGGAGATGATGTTTTCGGATTGCAATGGAATACAAAAATGAACAGTATTGGCGGCGATGTGCTGGAAGGGATCAATAAGGCAA
>JBJMLW010000452.1:0-6329 GCA_045805105.1 Flavisolibacter sp.
AAACTTTACAAATCCATTTCCATTGCTCATTACTTTGCTCATTAATGCAGAATACTCTGTAGAAATATCCTCGTCATCGAAACTCAGAATGTTTTTGAAACCCATTACATCTTCATAGAATTTTACCCACGGATTCATCTGGTTCCAGCCAACATTTCCAACGCAATGATCTACATACTGAAGTCCCGTATCCTCTTCCTTAAGCCTGGAAATATTCCATGGTCTGTATCCGGGAAGAAAAGTTCCTTTATAATTTCTTCTCTCAATAAAAATATGAACCGTATCACCATAGGTATGAATGCCACTCAGCACTACTTCACCGTCTTTATCGGAGATCCGTTGTGGTTCCATGTAAGATTTACCCCCTCTTGTTGTGGTTTGTTTCCAGGCATCGGACGCATCATCCACCCGAAGTGCCAGAACCTTTACGCCATCTCCATGTTTATAAATATGGTCTGCTATTTCATTTTTACTTCGTATTGGCGTGGTTAAAACAAAAGTGAGTTTATTCTGTCGTACAGCATAGCTGGCGCGATCTTTCAAACCTGTTTCCGGACCAGCATAAGCCAAAGGTTGAAAGCCGAATGCTGTAATATAAAAGTGCGCCGCCTGGCGGGCATTCCCTACATAGAATTCAACATAATCAGTTCCCTGAAGAGGTAAAAAATCCCGGTCTGTAGTTACGGATTGTTTTGTTGCTGTTGCTCCTGGCATAGTAAGTTTTAATAAGTCAGCACAATGTGTTGAAATACAAATTTAAAAAAGATTGTACAACTATGTGAATCGTTGTGTAGCACGAGCTGTAAATGGGGATTTGAGGAAGCTAACATTCAATAAGCAATGTTCAATATCCAAGGTTCCTTCTGATTCAACAGAAGGACTACTTTTCATATTCACGATTGACGATTCACGATTGACGATTCACGCTTCACATCACATTCCAAACGGGTATGTCTCTGGTAACTTCTCTCCTGAAGGTTGCATATGAAGTGGATGCACTGCCGTAGTTTTATCGAGGTAAATGAAAGCATCATAACGTTCATTCATTTGAGAAGGAACATAATTTCCTGATCGTTCCGGGAATGGTTGATACACCACCCCGATCGCCCTGTGACGGACCATATCCCTGAACTTTTTATTTGTTTCATCTTCACTGAATAAAAAATACCTGTTAGCTCTACTTTCATTGTGAAGTGAATATTCTATGCTGAATTCCCTCGCTTCAGGAACATCCATTTCCTGCATGGGTGAACCCCACTCCTCACCTGCAATCACACTTCCTGAATAACTTCCGAATCCGGTAAGATACACCTGGTTGATTCCGTAATCTTCACGCGCTAACTGGCCAATATTTATCATGCCGGCACGTTTCATGTCGGTTGCACGCGCATCACCAACATGTGTATTGTGTGCCCAGATAATACCCTTTGCATTTTCCCCATGAAAGTGCATTAACCTGTTTAGTGTTTCCATCATATGTGTATCGCGCACATTCCAGCTTTGATTGTCGAAACCAATCATGCTCCTGTAATATTTCTCTGCATTCACAGCTATCAGGGCATTTTGTTCTGTATTGAATCCCGCTTCCCTGTCGCCATCGAGAAAATGAGCGCGGGCTCTTACCTCTTTTAATAATTCAATTACACGATCGCGGCACGAATGTCCGGTAAGTGAGTACCGTGCATAAAGGTGTTCATCATGTTCGTAAGGCTCAAAACACTGGATTGCTTTTTTCACTGTTTTGGCAGTTTCCGGATCTTCAACCTGCAGGTATTTGATCATTTCATTCATCGAATCCCAAAGACTATAAACATCAAGTCCGTAGAAGCCAACTTTACGTTCAGCAGACCTGCTCTTATTTTCTTCGCACAACCAATCGGCAAAAGCGGCAATTTCCCAATTTGCCCACATCCATGTGGGCCACCTGTCGAATCCATACAATACATCTTTTATAGATTGCAGGGTTCCTTTCTTCTGTTTTATAAACCTGTTGATGCGGTAACAATCAGGCCAGTCGCCTTCAACAGCGATAAACGAAAAATTTTTTTCTTTTATCAGCCGTTTCGATATCGCCGTTCGCCACGTATAGTACTCATGTGTTCCGTGTGAAGCTTCGCCCAGCATGACAATTTTTCTTTCGCCTATATCTTCAAGCAGGGCATCCAGGTCTTTAGATGTTTCTATATGAAAGGACATAAAATGATGCCTCAACTCTGGGACCAAATTCCAATGAGCTGTGAGCTGTAAGCTGCGAGCTGCGAGTTACACGTCAGCAATGTTGTAACAACATTAAACGATTTAATGAAAGGATATAAGTGGTTTTTGATATAAACAATTACCGAAATCCATACAGTTCGAACGAAATAAAGCTTTTAACTCGAAGCTCACAGCTCGAAGCTACCTCGTTTCGTCTATTTTTGCGTCCATGATGAAAGTGGGTATATTAGGCGGTGGCCAACTTGGAAGAATGTTGTTGCAGGCTGCTGCCAACTATGAAGTGGAGACCTGGGTTCTAGAAAATGATGAGCAATGTCCGGCTGCTTTTCTTTGCCGTCACTTCATAAAAGGCGATATCCGTGATTTCGAAAGCGTTTACCGCTTTGGTAAAAACGTTGACGCGCTTACAATAGAAATAGAAAATGTAAATATCGACGCACTGGAAAAACTTGAATCTGAAGGCGTCCTCATCTTTCCTAAACCTTCCGTGCTTCGGATCATCAAAAATAAAATTTTACAAAAACAATATTACGCTTCGCATGATATACCAACTGCGGAGTTTGGCGTGATCGGGTCGAAACATGAAATGGAAAAATGGCAATCTCTTTTTCCGGCAGTACAAAAACTTGCAGAAGGTGGATATGATGGGCGGGGTGTCCAGATACTTGAAAATGTTGCTGAAACGGAGAAAGCCTTCAATGAACCAAGTGTTCTTGAAAAAAAATTGAACATCAAAAAAGAAATCGCAGTAATCATCGCTATTGACCAGAAAGGGAAAACTGCTTTGTATCCCCCTGTGGAAATGGTGTTTAATAAAGATTTGAACCTTCTCGACTACCAGCTTTGTCCTGCTGATATACCACAACAGGTTTTATGGAAAGTTGAAGCCATCGCTCTTTCCGTGGTTCGGCACTTCCATTCTCCGGGTTTGTTTGCAGTAGAATTATTCGTTGACATAAAAGATGAGGTCCTGGTTAATGAAACTGCACCAAGAGTTCATAACAGTGGTCATCACACAATTGAAGCACATTACAGTTCACAGTTTGATATGCTGTGGCGAATCATGCTTGGTCATCCTCTGGGTAATACCAAGCCCATACTTTCATCAGTAATGATTAACATCATTGGCAGCACTGGTTATTCCGGTATACCAAAATATATCGGGCTAAATGAAGTTCTGCAGATTGATAATGCATTTATACATATTTATGGCAAGCAGGAAACCCGACCTGGCCGGAAGATGGGGCATGTAACCATTTTAAGTAATGAAAAACAGGACCTCACGTATAAGGCAAACAAAATAAAGCAGTCATTATCGGTCATTTCCTGAACCATTCTTGATGAATTCAGGTTAAAAAACGTTAATCAGATCGTAATGTCCTGATATTTAAGAAATCCACTTGCTGATAACTGTTTATTTTTACGCCCTCTAACTTTGAAATACGAAGATGATTGTAAGAATATTTTCCTTTTTGTTGTTATCAATATTACTCCCTTCATTCCTTTTTTCCTGTAGTTCTAAAAGAAAACAGGAAGCTGCACAACAACAGAAAGGCGGACAAAAAAGACCACCATTAAGAGCTGATGCATTTATTGTTCAGACAAAAGTATTAGCAGATCAGCTGGAAATACCTGGAAGTCTTGTAGCCAACCAGACTACTGAAATACATCCTGAAGTATCAGGGAGAATTACCGGAATCTATTTCAGGGAAGGTGTCGTGGTAGGTAAAGGCACCCTGCTTGTGAAGTTGAATGATGCAGACCTGCAGGCACAGAAAAGAAAACTGCTTGTACAATTACAGGTAGCCAAACAGAATGAAAATCGTTCTGAACAGTTATTAAAGATCCAGGGAATCAGCAGGCAGGATTATGAAACACAGGTTCTGCAGGTAAGTAATGTCAATGCAGATCTGGCGGTGATTCAAACGCAAATTGAAAAAACAAATATCAGGGCGCCATTCTCAGGAAAGATTGGACTTCGAATGGTAAGCGTTGGTGCTTTTGTTAGTCCAACTACAACAGTCAGCACCATCAGCCAGCTCGACCAGATGCGTATAGACTTTACAGTTCCTGAAAAATATTCCCGTGAAATCACCAACGGACAATATGTAAATTTTAAAACAGAAAGCAGTGACAGGGCGTATACGGCACGGGTAATGGCAACGGAATCGAACATTACACAGGATACAAGGACGCTAATGGTTCGGGCAGTTGTTCAGGGTAATTCAGCTGGTCTTGTTCCGGGAAGTTTCGCAAAAGTAACTTTGAATTTTGAACCTGACAGAAACGCAATTGTTATTCCTACGCAGGCTGTAATTCCACAGGCCAGAGGAAAGAAAGTCTATGTATTCAATAATGGAAAAGCAAAAATTGTTGATGTAACAACTGGCATCAGGGACTCATCAAATGTTCAGATCACAAGCGGTTTGAAAGCAGGTGATACCATACTGATAACAGGACTTCTTGCTGTAAAACCGGATGGGCCTGTTGCACTGGGAAAAGTAGTAAATGGATCTACGCGCACTTCTAAAAGCAATACTGGTGGATCAGGTGATTCAATGAAAGTGACTCAATAAATCATATTTGGATTGAAATAAAGTATGAATATTTCAGAATTAAGTTTAAGAAGGCCCGTTCTGGCGGTAGTATTGAATATCGTCATTGTTGTATTTGGTGTAATAGGATTTAAATTTTTGGGTGTACGCGACTATCCTGCAATTGATCCTCCCAATATTAACGTGCGTACTTCCTACGGAGGAGCCAATCCTGATATCATTGAAACGCAGATCACGGAGCCACTGGAAAAAGCGATCAACGGTATTGCGGGTATCAAAAACATTACATCCTCATCCAATGCCGGATCAAGTAATATCAATGTTGAATTTGATTTGGGTGTTGACCTCGAAGCTGCTGCCAATGATGTACGCGACAAAGTTGCGCAGGCATCGCGATCACTTCCTCCCGACCTTGAAGCACCTCCTGTAGTTTCCAAGGCAGATGCCAGTGCAGATCCGATCATTTCGATGACGGTTCAGAGCAATACTCGTAACCAACTGGAAATTTCCGAATGGGCTAATAATGTACTTGTAGAAAGAATTCAAACCATCCAGGGAGTTAGTGCTATCCAGATCTGGGGAGAAAAGCGTTATGCCATGCGAATCTGGCTCAACCCTGAAAAATTAAGTGCGTACTCCATTACACCGGGAGATGTACAGGATGCACTGCAACGTGAAAATGTTGAACTGCCTTCAGGAAAAATTTCAGGCAATGCAACGGAACTCACTGTTCGCACGTTTGGCCGTTTGAATACTGAAGAAGAATTCAACAATATATCTATCAAGAATGTAAATGGTGCTGATATCAGGATAAGGGATATCGGTGAAGCGGTTCTTGGTCCTGAAAATGAAGAATCACAACTCAGGGAAAGTGGTATCCCCATGATTGCTCTTGCCATCATTCCTCAACCGGGGTCCAATTATGTTTCCATTTCAAATGAGTTTTATAAGCGTTATGAACAGCTGAAAAAGGAAATGCCTCCCGACATTACCATGAATATTGCTCTTGATCAGACGCGGTTCATCAAGAATTCCATTTCAGAGGTGGAAGAAACATTACTGATATCCATTTGCCTGGTGATCCTGATCATCTATCTTTTCTTCCGTGATACCCTGATTGCCATCAGGCCGCTGATTGACATTCCAGTTTCTCTGATCGGTGCATTTTTTATTATGTACATCTGTGGATTTACCATAAATGTATTATCACTTCTGGCGATTGTTTTAGCCACAGGTCTTGTTGTGGATGATGGAATTGTTGTGACCGAGAATATTTATAAAAAAATGGAACGGGGAATGAATAAGTGGCAGGCCGCCAAAGAAGGTTCCAAAGAAATTTATTTTGCGGTCATTGCAACATCTATCACCCTGGCTGTTGTATTTCTTCCAATCATTTTTCTTGAGGGGTTTGTAGGACGGCTGTTCCGTGAATTCGGAATTGTGGTTGCAGGTGCAGTTCTTATTTCAGCGTTTGTTTCATTAACACTGACGCCCGTGTTGAACGTGAAGCTGAGTAAAAAAGATGTTCATAAACATTCATGGTTTTATAATAGAACA
>JBJMLW010000453.1:0-7054 GCA_045805105.1 Flavisolibacter sp.
ATACCGGTAAATAAGAAGGTTATAAAAACACCTGCAAAGCCAGTAGTTCAGTCAAAAACAAAACCTGTTGCATCTGTACCGGTAACGCAGGTAATAACTACTGAAAAATTACCGGTTGTGAATGTAGCAAAAGCACCTGTGCTTAAAGTACCCATACCGGAAATTCTTCAGAAACGTGACAATCCTCTTGTCCGCACAATTGAATCCGAAGAAGGTGAAATCAGCATCAGGCTCTATGATAATGGTCAGATAGATGGTGATACCGTAAGCATTTATCACAATAATGAGTTAGTGGTTTCAAAAGCAGGACTATCGCAAAAAGCTATTACGCTCACGCTTACACTCAACCCCGCACAATCACATCATGAACTTGTTATGGTGGCTGAAAACCTTGGTTCCATTCCACCGAATACCTCGCTGATGATCATTTCAACGCCATCGAAACGTTATGAAGTTTTTATTTCTTCAACTGAACAGAAGAATGCAAAGGTGGTGATTGAACTGAAAGAATAGGGTTGCTTCAAGTCATGCGCTACTGGCTTCGCGCCAGGCGATCACAATAACAGGATGTATTCAAAAATCAATTGTATACGATCTGTGTCATCTTTTAATCCAATAAATCTGTGATCAAAAAAATTTTCAATATTCAATGCTCAATACCCAATAATCAAGTCAGTTCTAAAAATCTTTACCTTAAATAATTTTTCTGTCTAACCCAGTAGACTTTCATGAATGAACACTTCGACAAACTTATATTAACCTGCTTTAAATCCTTTAATCCTGATATATTTTCAATCCGCGAAATCTGTGATAAAATAAATCTGTGGAATCTGTGAAATCAGTGATAAACTAATCCGCGAAATCCGTGACAAAATAATCCGCGTAATCCGTGATAAAACAAATCCGTGGAATCCGTGAAATCCGTGATAAAAACATCCGCGTAATCCGTGATAAAAAAAAGGTAACCCAAAGGTTACCTTATAACATATCTTGTATGTACTATTAATTAACGATTTCCTCTTCAACAAGTCCTTCCTTGGTAGCAACCAGCAATGTTCCCTGTACATATTTTTCATTATGCTGGGAAGCATCAAGACCTTCTTCTTCTTCCCTGCTGCTAACCCTTAACGGAATGATGAAGTTGATGAATTTGAAAATGGCATACGATACTACAAAGCTGTATACAACTGCAATACCCATGGCCTTTGCCTGTGTAAGAAAGAAACTAAAGTTTCCGTTTGCCCAACCCATGGCACCTGCGGAATTCACTGCGGTTGTAGCAAAAATACCTGTCATCAGCATACCTACCATACCACCTACACCATGACAAGGGAAAACATCAAGTGTATCATCAACCCGTGTTTTAGATTTGAAATAAACCACAAGGTTTGAAATCACTGCTGCAGCTACACCAATAAAAATACTCTGCGGAATAGCAACAAAGCCTGCTGCCGGTGTAATGGCAACCAGTCCAACAACGGCACCAATACAAAATCCTACAACAGATGGTTTCTTTCCACGCATGACGTCAAAGAACATCCAGGAAAGTCCGGCTGCTGCAGCAGCTGTATTGGTAGTAGCAAAAGCAGATACAGAAAGCGCGTTGGCACCGAGAGCCGAACCTGCGTTGAAACCAAACCATCCAAACCAAAGCAAACCTGTTCCGATCAAAACATAAGGAATATTGGCTGGTGCACTTTCCCTGTTTTCGATATGTGATTTTCTTCTTTTTAATACAAGCACACCTGCGAGTGCTGCACAACCAGCTGATATGTGAACAACTGTACCACCAGCGAAATCAAGCGCTCCCATTTTAAAAAGGAAACCATCGGGATGCCAGCTCCAGTGTGCAAGCGGTGCATATACAAGCAAACTGAATAACACAGTGAATAAAACATAAGCTGTAAAACGCATCCGTTCTGCAATGGCACCCACAACAAGTCCTGGTGTAATGATCGCAAACATCAGCTGGAACAATGCGAACAATGATTTAGGAATTGTCGGAGCAAGACTCCACGGTTCTCCGGATGCAACACCCTTAAACATAAAATGCGTGAGAGGGTTACCGATAAATCCATGTATGGAAGTGCCGAATGCAAGGCTATAACCCACAACAATCCATAAAACACCAACTACACCTGCAGCCACAACACTTTTCATCATCGTAGATAATACATTCTTACGGTTTACCATTCCGCCATAGAAAAAGGCAAGTCCCGGTGTCATCAGGAACACCAATGCTGTTGCAACAATAATCCAGGCAATGTCTGAAGTATTGTATTTACCATTATCAAAATTTGGAAGTGTAGGAGTAAAAATTGCAAATACAGCAATCGTTGCCAGGATCAGGAAGGGCAGTGAAGATTTTAAAGTGATCTTATTCATTGGTTATATTTTACAGTTTGAAAATCAGAATTGGTAAATGGCTGCTAGCAAAATGTTCGCAGCTTTTTTTGTGCTTTTATCGTCCTTGTCAAGGAAAATGGGCTCACTGGCTGCATCAAGTCTTACTTCGGGAATGAATATGAAATGATCCAGTTTCAGATTCGCCGACAGTGTCGTTGCAAAAACACTTCCACCGGTAAGCTGGCTGCTGTACACTTTTAACTGGTGTTCATCGCTGAAATATTCACCGCGAAGTGTCAGTCCAAAATGAGTGGTGGGATCAAAATTCAGATAGAGGGCAGATCCCCACCATGTTTTGGCATCCAGGTATTGCTTATTGCCAATGTATTTCTCTGTATTGTTGACTGTACCATTATAAGCAAGACTGAATTTGCTGTTTAATTTACTGGTCACAACAAGATCAAGTTGCTTCGACTTTGTTGTATCCAGATTTTGTCCGCCTACATAATTCAGGTACGCTTTGAACGCATCACCTGCTGAATAACTGTACTGTGCCAGCAGAAATTTTTTATTAATGTAGCCATCCGGAATGTATTTGTAATCGGTAGCGTTGGCAATGCCAATCATGAAACCATGTGCACCACGCGTCACCTCTGCTTTCAATCCAGTATGAGAGAAGGGTCCGTTTGTAAACATGTACGACATACTGTAGTTACGGTTTCCCGGTGCATCCAGCACTTCGTATCCAACATGTGTTGCCCAGCTGCCAGCGGTAAGTTTCAACCAGTCCTTGGGTGAATAACTGATATAAAGTTGTTTGATACCCTGCAGAATTCCCTGATCAGTATAGGAGAACTCCTGTGCTCTTTTTCCAAATCCAAGGTCTGCCACCATTTCAACTTTGCTTGCCTTGTAATCAAGTTTTACACTGGCCATACCGAGTTCAAACGTATTATGAGATGTAGTAAATGAAGTAAGGTTGTTGTATTTATGTTTGCCCAGGTCGTATTTATAATAAACATCAGCGGATCCGGTTACCGACAGTGAAGAAACGGATGATGTGTCCTGGGCGAAGGTGAAGTTGAAGAGCGTCATGGTGATCCCGGTTGCAATTAATTTCTGTAACATTGTGTTGGTATTTAAGTTAAAAAGAAAGGTATTGCCTGACCTGAACCTGTTCCAGAGGTTCAAGTCTTCAAGCAATACCTTTTAATTTTTTGTGATCGCGTGTACTAATCAATTATTCATGGGATGCGGCGCTCTATTCAATCTAAAAATAGCCAAAATCTGAAATAAATAACAAATAAATTTTTTTTATATGTGAATAATATCGGGATAAACTTCGTTTTTTAATGATTCCATTAGAAAATGTTGAGGGTTTTTTGTACACCCAGGTATAGATTTTATCCGAAGTTCTGAAAATAATTTATATATTTTAAATTTTAATATGTTGATGAAATGTAAGATTAGTCTTGAATAAGGTTTTCTGTAATGTGGTTTAGTTGTTCCACCTTCCGTGAAAAGTCACCTGAAAGCCTGGACCGGATGATGGACATTTTATCTAGAATATGGTCAAGCTCGTCAGGCAGCAGGTCATTGAATACTTCCTTTAATCTTTTTGCAATGGTGGGAGATTTACCATTGGTGGAAATGGCAATTTTAAGATTACCCTTCTTTATGATTGAACTCATATAAAAATCACACAGCTCCGGTTTGTCGGCAACATTCACCAGTTTTTTCCTGCTCTTTGCCAGTCCATAGATCCTTTTACTTTCGTTCTGATCATTTACTGCGATGATGACAACATCGGCATGATACAGGTCCATAGGCAGGAACAACCGCTCTTCTACTACTACATTTTTATATGAAGCAGCCAGCACATGGATTTCTTCACGCACTTCTTTACCTACGATTCTCACCTGTGTGCCCGGCGACTGGTTCAGAATGGCATTCAGCTTTTCCAGGCCTACCAAGCCTGCCCCCACAATAAGAACAGCCATGTTTTCCAACTTTAAGAAAACCGGGAATAAATTGTTCGTTTGTTTTTCTTGCATTGCTTCTGTTTATCTGATCTGGTGAAAGACCTTTTTTTGGTTGAATCATATTTTAATATGCATGCTGTTTTCAAATTCTGGTTGTAAAAACCGGTAACCAAAGTCCCCGAATGTTTCTCCTGGTTTCCGTGATGATTGAAATGTCCTGAACAAAAAGTCAAGTTCATTCAGTATCGAAGCTTCATCAATGCTTTCTTTATAAAGTTTATTCAGCCTGTACCCCACGTGATCACCACCGATATGCAAATTGTAACGCCCATAGGTGGTACCGATCAAACCAATTTCAGCATTGGCAGAACGCGCACAACCATTTGGACAACCGGTCATCCTGATCGTGATTTTTTCATTTTCCATCTGGTACTTTGCCAGTAATGGTTCAATCAGCGATAATAAGTGAGGAAGATACCTTTGTCCTTCTGCCAGTGCTAAAGGACATGTATTAAAGGCCACACATGCCATGGCATTTTTTCTGACAGCAGATGTTTTTGCATTATGAAGAAGGATACCATGACGCTGCAGTATTTCAGCAATGATATTTTTATCTTCATCCTGGATATCGCTCAGGATCACATTCTGGTTGGATGTAAAACGGAAAGATGCCTTGCCTGTCTGTGCAATTTCAAATAATGCTGATTTCAGTGTAAAACCGGTCTCGTTATAAACCCTGCCGTTTTCTACAAACACGGTATAATACCATAATCCTTCGTGATTCTGTTCCCAACCATAATAATCAGAACGTGAGGTGAACCTGAAGTCACGTTCCTTTTCAAGTGCAAATCCACACCTTTTTTGAATTTCATTTTTGAAAAAATCAACTCCATGTTTATCAACAGTATATTTCAGCCGTGCTTTTTTACGATCGGAACGGTCGCCGTAATCACGCTGTATTGTCAGTATCTCATAAACTACCTTTAATATTTTCACTTCATTATCCGTAAACCCAATTACAGTTGCAAGCCTGGCATAGTGTTCCGGATTGCCATGTGTGCTGGAAAGCCCACCGCCAATAGCAATGTTGAAACCTTTCAGTTCATTGTTTTCTACAATTGCAATCAGACCGATGTAATTTGTAAGAACATCAATATCATTATTGGGTGGAATGGCAATCCCGATTTTAAATTTTCTTGGTAGATACCTGTCCTGGTATAGTGGATCCTCCTCATTCCTCTCGTCAAGCTTTTCTTCATCCAGCCATATCTCGTAATATGCGCGCGTTTTCGGCATCAGCATACGGCTGATTTTATCAGCATAGGAAAAAACTTCTTCGTGAACTGGTGACTCTTTTGGATTTGAACAACACGCTACATTCCTATTGATGTCACCGCAAGTGGCAATACTATCCAGGTGCGCTTTGCTGAATGCCTGTATCGTTGGACGGATATGATTTTTCAGAATTCCGTGCAACTGCAAGGTTTGTCTCGTTGTAATTTTAATTGTTCCCGTGGAATGTTCACCCGCAATATGATGAGCAGCGATCCATTGCTCCGGGGTGAGGTAACCTCCCGGAATGCGAAGCCGGATCATAAATGAGAAAAGACGCTCGAGCTTTTTTTCTGCTCTCTCTTCACGCCGGTCACGGTCATCCTGCTGGTACATACCATGAAACTTCATCAGGTTCTGATCATGATCACTGATGGCACCTGTTATTTCATCCTGCAGTCCATCAGGTATGGTACCTCTGAGGCCTTTGCTTTCCTGCTTGATCTTTTCTACTGGTGATAAATTTTTGTTTTCAGGCATAGACATGATGGTTAATATACATCGGTAAGGAGCCGGCCTTCCTCCTTCATCGTGTTGATATATTCAATCGCTTCTCCGTTTGATTTATTCCCGTGTAGCTGTATAACTTCTGTAATTGCAGTTTCAACATCGCGGCTCATTGGATCTCTTGATCCGCATATATAAATAACCGCTCCGTTTTCCAGCCATTCATAAAACTGTTTCCCTTTTTTAAGAATTTTATGCTGCACATAAATCTTTTCATCCTGGTCGCGCGAGAAGGCAAGGTCTACCTGCGTCAATACCCCGGAATCTATCCACTGCTGAATTTCAGTCTGGTAAAGAAAATCTGTAATGAAATGCTGGTCTCCAAAAAAAAGCCAGTTACGCCCTGTTGCTCCTATTGCATCGCGCTCATAAAGAAATGACCGGAAGGGGGCAATACCGGTACCAGGGCCAATCATGATCAGATCCGTTTCATTTTCCGGAAGCCGGAATAAGCTGTTGGAATGGATATAAAAATCAATTATTCTTCCCGCCTGGAATTGTGAAATAAAATCTGAACACAACCCGTACTTTATTCCTTTATCGCATTCGAACTTATTCAGGGCAACTGTGATGTGGATTTCTCCTTCATGTGCAGCCGGCGAAGATGAAATGGAATACAGCCTCGGTATAATAGGTTCAAGAAAATCCAGCATTCTAACAAACTGCGATGAATCTTTTAATGGATAGATCTTTAATAATTCTTCCAGTGACATCCTTGTTTCAGGAATTTCCTGGCCGGTAAGCAACGCATATTTTTTTATGACCCTGGTACTAAGCCACGCGACTTCAACTTTTTTCTGCATCAACGCAAATGCACAATATTCAACATCCCTGTAAAAAAACTTTTCATCTGGCTGAATTCCGGTGAGGGACAAAATGGATGTTAC
>JBJMLW010000454.1:0-2578 GCA_045805105.1 Flavisolibacter sp.
CATCATACTTTACACATAACAAAGCTTCGAATAGTTCGAGGCTTTGTTATGTGTAAGAATAACTGAATTCAATTACTATCATCTATCAACCATCAACTATCATCAGGAGTTAAAGTCTATAACCCCTAAGAAAATCTTCTACATTCATTTTTTTCTTACCTTCTATCTGCAATTCTTTTACAAGTATATAACCATTGGTACAGGCAAACTTTAAATAACTTTTTTTGTCTGTATCTATCTCACCTGGCTGAATTGAAGGCTGCTGATATTCTTTTTCGCTCTTGTAGATTTTCAGCATTTTATCATTCAGATAAGTAAATGCACCAGGAAAAGGAGAAAGCCCTCGTATCAGATTATGTACTTCATCTATTGTTTTATTCCAATCAATCTTACAGGTTTCTGTAAAGATCTTGGGAGCATGTTTGACCTCAGTGTTCTGATTGATTACGGAAGATTGAGGCGTTTCTGTCAATGTACCTGCCACAAGGCCATCTACAGTTTTAACTAAAAGTTGCGCGCCTATCACTTTCATATGGTCATGAACTTCTCCGGCTGTTTCATGTTCACCGATTGGAAATTTATCCTGCAAAAGAATATCACCTGTATCGATCTCATGTTTGAGCTTAAAGGTAGTAACGCCTGTTTCCTTTTCACCATTGATGACCGCCCAATTGATAGGAGCCGCACCACGATACTGGGGTAGCAGTGAGCCATGTACATTAATTGTCCCCATTGGTGGCATATTCCAAACTACTTCAGGCAGCATGCGAAAGGCAACAACGATTTGCAGATCTGCCTTCAGGTTTTTCAATTCATCGATAAATTGTGGGTTTTTCAATTTATCAGGCTGAAGAACCTGAAGCCCATGTTCAACTGCATACTTTTTCACTGCACTTTCCTGAAGTTTCATACCCCTGCCTGCAGGTTTATCCGGAGCAGTAACAACGCCAACAACGTTATATCCTGCTTTTACCAATGCATCCAGCGATGCAACGGCAAATTCTGGCGTACCCATAAAAACGATCCTGATATTTTCCTTATTCATGAATAATGTAAAATGTAAAATTGAAAATGTAAAAGAGCTGGTGAAAAGAATTACTAATTATTAATTATTCCATTCACTTAATAGTTCTCTTCTTAAAATGAACATTGATCGCGAAGCTTCAGGATTGAATAGTGAACATATCCCTAATTACTAATCCCTTCAAAATTCGATATTCCTTCGCCCGCCATAGCTTTAGCGGAGGCAGGTCATAGCCCCACCGCATCAGCATACAACAAATACTTCTTCCTTATCTTTTTAAATTCACTCAAGGCCGGTTCCCAACTTTTTCTGATCTCGGGTTCCGGTTTCCCTTCTTTCATTTGCTGCATCAGATCACCGTTACCAACTAGTCGGTTAAATCCCCAGTCCTGTGGTTGTGGGTTTTCTTTTTTAGGCCTGATAAAAAAGCTGTCCTTGTCGGGAAATAATTTATAAGCCTGCAACAGGTAAGAAAGCTGAATATGGTTATTGACTTTTTTCAATACTTCATCTGGAGTTCCACCAATGTTCCATCCATAGCATACCTTATCTTTTAGTTTCGGATCTTTTGCACCATCCCTTGATGTAGGTGTGAATGAATAAAGATTTTTTGGAAGCGAAGGATGACCGAATATTTCAAAAGGTTTATCGGTTCCTCGTCCCTCACTTAAAGTAGTTCCTTCAAAATAACAGGTCGAAGGGTACCAGTAAATCGATTGGATCTCTGGCAGGTTCGGTGAAGGTTTGACAGGCAAGGTGTATCTGCTGTTGTGCGTGTAATGGAGACACTTGATGACCAAAAAATGAAATGATGTATCGGGAGGTGAATTCTTCGCTCTTTGGTAATATTGATAGCGCGCATTGGCTTTTTCTGATAGCCATTTCTCACCACCCAGCATCATGGCATATTCCCCAATGGTCATTCCATATACCACAGGTACAGGCTGCATGCCTACAAATGATTTGAATTTTGGTTGCAGCACCGGCCCGTCTACATAAAAGCCATTCGGGTTGGGCCTGTCCAGGATCAATAAAGGTTTGCCATATTCGAGGGCTGCATTGATAAATTCCTCCAATGATGAAATGAACGTGTAGAAGCGGACACCAACATCCTGTATGTCAAAAACAAGAATATCAATATCCTGTAGGTCTTCCGGAGATGGGCGTCTTTTGCTGCCATATAGAGAGATCACTTTTATACCGGTTTTTTCATCGATGTAAGTGCCCACCTTTTCTCCGGCGTCTGCCGTTCCGCGAAATCCATGCTCTGGTCCAAATATAGCCTTGATCGTTATTCCCAGCTTTTGCAAAGTATCTACCAGATGTGAAGGACCTACCATCGACGTCTGGTTGGCAAATACTCCAATTTTTTTTCCTTTGAGTAATGGCACATAAGCATCAAGCCGTTCTGCGCCCGGTATGATCTTTTCATCTGTTCCGGTTATTTTTTTATGTGCTGTTCCCTGGCTACTTGCAGACAACCAAATGCTACAGACAAGGATCGTAAGGATGTGCTTCATTTGCCAAATTTCATTAAAAATTGGTCAGCAAAAA
>JBJMLW010000455.1:0-5134 GCA_045805105.1 Flavisolibacter sp.
ACGATTCACGATAGACCATGGACCATAGACCATAGACCATAGACCATGGAAGCTGTTATTGAGATAATTAATTGATTAACTGATATCGATCAAAGATTCCATATTATTACTGATTGAAAACGTAAGACTAGTAGAAAATAAACGACCTACTATGGTCTATGGTCCATGGTCTATGGTCCTTCTCACAGTATGAACGACTTCAGCTTCTACTTCCAGATTGGATGGCAGCACATCATCACGCCTGAAGCGCTGGATCATATTTTATTCATTGCGGCACTGTCGGCGATTTACCTGTGGCGCGACTGGAAGAAGGTTCTTGTTCTGGTAACAGCTTTTACTATCGGGCATACCATCACACTTATTCTGAGTACAAAAGAATTGATTGAAGTCAATAGTTCTGTTGTAGAATTTCTTATTCCATGCACCATTATTGTAACCGCCGTTTCAAACCTGTTTCAAAAAAACTTTACAGGTAAATCATTACGCCTGAATTATTTCATGGCTTTGTTCTTTGGACTCATCCATGGACTTGCGTTTGCCAATGTTTTACGAATGATCCTGGCCTCAGATCAGAATTTTGCATTATCGATGTTCAGCTTCAGCGTAGGCCTTGAACTCGGTCAGATACTGGTGGTGATCCTGGTGCTGGTGCTTGCACATTTTTTTGTCGGTATACTTAAAATAAAAAGACGGCTCTGGGTTGTTTTTATTTCTATCGTAGTTTTGGCCTTTGCGTTGTGGATGGCGGTGGAGAGATGGCCGGGATGAATGATTATGTTGAATGTTGAATGATAAATGATAAATGATGCTTCATCCACCGTGTTCAAACGAAGGTGGTATGTTGCATGATAATGATATTGCACGAATGAAAGCCTGAACGAAGATGGCAATGGTGAATAAAAGGGATATGATTAATCTATAGAATCTACCAATCAATATATACAATCTGAAACAACACATGAAAAGATCCATTTTCTTTCTGACAAGCGTGATGATGATCCTTGTATCAAAAGCGCAGGACCTCAAGAACAATCCCAACTCCAATCATGGAAACAAATTTGAGCAGCTGGGAACCATTCTTCCCACACCAAATGAATACCGTACAGCGAGTGGTGCCCCCGGACCAAAATACTGGCAACAGCGCTGCGACTACGACATCAAGGCAAAGCTGGATGAAACAGCTCTCACCATCACCGGTACGGAAACAGTAACGTATTACAACAACTCGCCCGATGTTCTTACTTACCTGTGGCTGCAGCTGGATGAAAACCAGCATAGCAATATCAACAATTCAGGATACCAGCAAAGCAGTACGATGCCCGACCGTACCACACCGCAGGCTTTAGAAAATGCAGAAAGCAGTAAGGAAGATAATGGCTACGGTGATAAAATATCAAAACTTACTGATGCAACAGGCAAGCCATTGAAATACCTGATCAACAAAACCATGATGCGCGTTGAATTGCCACAACCACTAAAGCCCGGACAGAAATTTATTTTCAATTGCGACTGGAGTTATAAGATCAGCAACAGGAGTACAATGGGCGGAAGAGGTGGTTATGAACTTTTTCCAGAAGATGGTAACTATGTCTTTACCATTACACAATGGTACCCACGCCTTTGCGTGTACAGTGATTTCCAGGGATGGCAGAATCACCAGTTTGCTGGTGCAGGTGAATTCGCGCTGACGTTTGGAAATTTCAAAGTGCAGGTAACCGTTCCTTCCGATCATGTTGTTGGAGGAACCGGGGAAGTGATCAACTACCAGCAGAATTTATCTGCAACACAAATGGCACGCTGGCAGAAAGCACAGACTACAAAAGAACCGATTGAAATCGTTACGCTGGACGAAGCAAAAAAAGCAGAAACCCAGAAAAGCACAAAAACAAAAACATGGATCTTCCGTGCAGAAAATGTACGCGACTTTGCATGGACAGCTTCACGCAAATTTGTATGGGATGCCATGCCGGTTACGGTGGAAGGAAAGAAGATCATGTGCATGAGTTTTTATCCGAAAGAAGCTTACAACCTGTGGCGCAGATATTCAACCAAGGTTGTAGCGCATACCATCAGGACCTATTCCAAATTTTCCATTCCATATCCTTATCCGGTTGCGCAAAGCGTGGAAGCTGCTAACGGTATGGAATACCCGATGATCTGCTTCAACAACGGCCGCACCAATAAAGATGGTACCTATAGTGAACAGACAAAATATGGAATGATCGGTGTAGTAACACATGAAGTTGGACATAACTTCTTTCCCATGATCGTTAACAGCGACGAACGTCAGTGGACATGGATGGATGAAGGTTTGAATTCATTTGTGCAGTACCTCACACAGGAACTTTTCGATAATAAATATCCATCACGCCGTGGCGCTGCATGGGCGATAACAGATTACATGAAGCTCAATAAAAACCAGTTGGAACCGATCATGACCAATTCGGAAAATATTGTTGGCTTTGGTAACAATGCTTATACGAAACCCTCCACAGCGCTGAACATTCTCAGGGAAACTGTAATGGGACGTGAATTGTTTGATTATGCATTCAGGGAATATTCACGTCGCTGGGCTTTCAAGCATCCGACACCAGCCGACTTTTTCCGCACAATGGAAGACGCGAGTGGTGAAGACCTTGACTGGTTCTGGAGAGGATGGTTTTATGGAACAGATGCCTGTGACATTTCACTCGACTCGGTAAAATATGCAAAGCCGGAATTTCCTGCTACTGCAGGAACAGGCCGTGGCGGTCCGAATGCATCAACTACGCAGCAACTACCTCCACCATCGCCTGTAGTCGACGATATGAACAAGATCCGCAACAGGCAGGATCCAAATATTAAATTCATGACTGATGTTGATACATCACTGCGTGATTTTTACTGGAGATATGCGCGCGGACTGGAACCTTATGATACAACACACTACCCGGTTACATTCAACAATGCCGCGCCTGAAACATTGACCGACGCCGAAAAGGAAAGGATTGCAAACAAATTCTTTTATGAACTCAGTTTAAGCAATAAAGGCGGACTGGTAATGCCCATCATCATTGAATGGACATACAAAGACAGCACAAAAGAAATTGAACGCATTCCTGCACAGGTATGGCGATTGAATGAATCTAAAGTGACCAAGTTTTTTGTAAAGAATAAGGAAGTTGCATCCATCCGGCTGGATCCGATGAAAGAAACCGCCGACATTGATGAAAGCAACAACACATGGGGAAATTTTCCAAAAGAACCCAGCAAGTTCCAGGTATTCAAAGCACGCCAGGCTGCACGCGGACAATCAGTAGGACCAAACCCGATGCAGAAGGCACAGGAGAAACGTAAAGACTTTTGATGGCTCAATACAGATAGCTATCGGGAATAAATGAATTCTCAATAAACAATGTTCAATGTTCAATGCTCAAGTCAGTTCTACGGAGCCATTTGAATATTGAACATTGTTTATTGATTATTGAATATTTTCTTCCTCCTTTGCCGCTTTTATCTCTTAGCTTCTCTTTTCTTCTGTTTCCTCTGAGCGATAATCTTCCCAGTATAAACCTTATTTAAAACCAGGCATCACATCTAACAGTTGTAATGCCCGGTTTTCTTTTTTCCATCCGATCGTATTGTTTCCATTCGTAAGAATGATATAATCAACAGGCACGGTAATATTATACCGCAACACCTGCTGCAAAACATCTTCATTCAGTTTTATCATCGGTGCTTTACATTCCACGAGCATCCACGGCTTGTGTTCTTTGTTGTAAATGAGGATGTCGAATCGCTTTTTGAGTCCGTTAAGCTGGATTTCCTTTTCGAGGGCAATCAGGGTTGATGGATAGTTCAGGCGGTTGGAGAGATAATTGACAAAATTCTGCCGCACCCATTCTTCTTCTGTCAGCAGCAGCCATGTTTTCCTGATGGTATCAAAAATGAACAACTTTCCATTTTCATTTTTGGTACGGAATGCAGGTTCAGGATATTCCACTGCTATCATAGCTCAAACCTAATGATTAAATTCGTAGCTATTTACACGGAACAAATCATCCTCCGTTGAAAAATAAGGACCTTTACAAATGAAGACTAAATCAGAAATAGTTCAGAACTGGCTGCCAAGATATACCGGTTCCCCGCTGGATAAGTTTGGAAAATATATTCTTCTTACCAATTTCAGCAACTACGTAAAACAGTTCGCTGATTGGAACAAGGTGGATATTATTGGTCTGGACAAACCCATGCAATGTGCCACCGCTGAAGGTATAACCATTATCAATTTCGGCATGGGAAGCCCTACTGCTGCCACTGTAATGGACCTCCTTACTTCAATTGAACCGGAAGCAGTTCTGTTCCTTGGTAAATGTGGTGGTTTGAAAAGAAGAAACAAGCTTGGCGATCTTATTCTTCCGATTGCTGCCATCCGTGGAGAGGGTACATCCAACGACTACTTTCCTCCTGAAGTTCCGGCACTTCCTGCCTTCGCACTACAAAAAGCCATCTCTACTACCATACGTGAAAAAGGAATTGATTACTGGACAGGTACGGTTTATACAACCAATCGCCGTGTGTGGGAACATGATGAACCGTTCAAGGAATATCTTCAGAAGATCAGGGCTTATGCCATCGACATGGAAACTGCAACGATTTTTGCTGTGGGATTTTATAATAAAATTCCAACAGGCGCACTGCTACTTGTAAGCGATCAGCCCATGACACCCGACGGTGTAAAAACAGAAGAAAGTGATAAAAAAGTAACAGAACAGTTTGTAGAAAGACATCTGAAGATCGGAATTGATTCACTCAAACAGTTGATCAATGGCGGGCAAACAGTAAGGCATTTAAGATTCTAACGAAACAAAAAATAACAAATGAAAGTTTTTTTGCTGGTCACGTCTTTCATTATTCTTGCATCAGAAAAAAAATGCAATAATAAAAAACCTGAATTACCTGCAGGCTGTTATAAAGGGAGGCTGGAGGTAAAGGCAGCATGCATGAACTATACGATCAGCGTTACGGGTGGAAGCATGGATACCTCACGGATAGAAAAATCCTGGACAGATGAAACAACAGGGAAAACCTATCACAATGTTTTTGCACTCGGTAGCCGGTGCAATTTTCCGGGTGATATTAAAGAAGGCGATGA
>JBJMLW010000456.1:0-3562 GCA_045805105.1 Flavisolibacter sp.
CAATACATGTCTGATGTTGCATGTGTTGGCTGAACTGAAGGAATGATGCTATATTGTCCAAATAAATTAAAATCATTTTCATTAATTACCTGCGCATGTTCAACTCTCCAGCGCAGATCGTTTTTGCCTTTCAGGTATTTAGCATATACATTCAGAATCATTCTGTTTCCGGAATCACCAATGGCATGCGTACACATCTGGAATCCATGTTCAGAAATGATGCGGGCAACAGAATCAAAATGCTGTTTGCTGCTCAGTAAAAAACCCGACCATCCTGGTTTGTCTGAATAAGGCTGCAGCAATGCTGCACCACGTGAACCAAGTGCACCATCAGCATAAACTTTGAAAGAACGGACGTTTAAATAATCTGTTTTTATTTTTCCATTACGGAAAAGAAAATCATAATTCTGCGGAGAATCGCTTAGCATTACATACAGACGCATTTTCAATTCCTTGTCTTTTTGCATTCTGTCAATGAATGTCACATGACGAAAATCCAGTCCGCAGTCATCAATTGTTGTAAGGCCGGCTTCAAAACATTTATTCTGTGCTGCGATCAGTGCATCTTTCATTTCAGTTACAGTCGGTTCTGAAATCTTCGCACTTACAAGATCAGTTGCATTGTCAACAAGAATGCCGGTAAGTTTTCCATTTTTTGTTTCCACTATTCCGCCATTAACAGTAGCTCCTGGTGAAATGCCTGCAAGATCAAGAGCTTTCTGGTTTGCTATCACTGCATGTCCGTCTACGCGCGTTAACATAACCGGTCTGTCAGGAAAAAGCTCGTCAAGCTTTTCCCTGGAAGGAAATTCTTTTACAGCCCAGTCATTCTGATCCCAGCCTCTTCCTTTTACCCAGCCATCCGGGTGTGTTTTAGCAAAGGATTTCAAACGATCTATTACTTCATCCCAACTGTTCGTTCCTGTGAGGTCCGCACTCTGTAGTCCCAATCCATAATTCACAAAATGTGCATGAGCGTCAATAAAGCCTGGATATATAAATTTTCCAAGTGCATTAACTGATTGTTTGGGGTCGTAACGTTTGGAAAGATTATTGGTAGAACCAACATCTTCTATTTTACCATCCTTGATCACAATAGCAGATGCAACGGAAAATTTAGGATCCAGCATGTAGATCTTTGCATTATATATCAGCAGGTCTACTTTCGGTTTTTGTGCAATCGTGAGTAAGCACAACAGAAACACGGGTGAGCAAATAATTTTTTTCATACGTGATATTTTTTCAGATGTGGCTCATCAACGGCTGGCATAAAACTTATCCGGATGTTTTTTCAGGTGGTCTGTTTTATCCTGGTATGCTTTTGCTGCCTGGAGTATAGATGCTTCATCGTATAGATTTCCAACAAGCGTAATACTAACCGGTAAACCTCTCTGGTTAAAACCCATGGGCATACACACAACCGGGTTGCCGGTAAGATTGGTAATACCAAGCTGGTTACCCGCGAAAGTGGGAACGATCACAACATCAAATTTCTTCATAAAATCCTGCACTTTACTACACAATACAGACCGGTAACGGTTGGCATTGATATATTCCACGGCAGGTATCAGTCTCGCCGACCTGAATGAGTTCGGCCAGAAATCGCGGTCCTGTCTTTCAATCAGATCATCCCTGTTTGTTCTTGTAAGTTCGTCAAAAGCAGCAGCTGATTCTGCATTAAGGATGATACTGACAAGATTCGCGGGATATACTGTTGAATCGGGAAAATCCACAGGCGTTATTTCAATACCCATTGACCTGTATGTATCGAGCACTTTCCACTCCAGTGCATCTTTTGGTAATCGTTTGAAATAATTTTCAGCATAGGCAAACTTTAACTTGCGCACATCTGCCTTCTGGTTATAATTAAATGCGTGGTTCACAGCTGATGCGTCTTTGCCGTCAGTTCCCTTGATGTAATAATAAACGATCGCATCGTCTTCAGCGCTCCTGCAAATTGGACCTGCCTTGTCGAGGCTCCAGCACAAAACCATCGCACCACTCCGGCTTACGGTTCCGAATGTTGGACGCAAACCGGTGGCGCCGCATCTCGTAGAAGGAGAAACTATGGAACCGAGTGTTTCTGTTCCAATAGTTACCGGTAAAAGACCGGCAACAACAGAAGATGCTGAACCTGCTGAAGAGCCACTGGATCCCTGCTGCAGGTTCCAGGGATTTTTTGTTTCGCCGCCAAACCATTTGTTATTGTATGCAAGTGCGCCGAGAGAAAGCTTCGCACATAAGATACCACCAGCTTTGCGCAGCTGTGTGTACACAAATGAATTTTCATCTATCACCTGGTCTTTGTAAGGAGTGGAACCCCATGTGGTTTTGTAACCTTTTACTGCAAAGAGATCTTTAATGCCGAAAGGAATACCATGTAGTGGGCCGCGATAGATTCCCCTTTTCATTTCTTCATCTGCCTGTTTCGCCTGCACCAGTGCGGTATCTTCGGTGAGAGTAATTACTGACTGAAGTGTATCTCCCCACTTCTTCAGCCTTTCAAGAAAGAACTTTGTCAGTTCTACCGAAGTAATTTTTTTGTTTTTGATCAATGATGCCAGCTGAAGCACGGAATAAAATGCAAGGTCATTGCGGTTGGATGGCAGTGAAACATTTGCAGGTATTTCCCATGTTATCTTCTTTTGTGATGAAGGAATGATTGTTCCCGGAGGGGCTGGTTGATAGGCAAATGGAAACGCAAGGTCATTTTTTGGAAGCTGTTCATGCATGCGCACGTAGATCCGTTTCCAGTTAAGAATGTTGTCGATCATCGAATCTGCTTCGGCATCTGTAAAGTTAAGATCGTATAATGCTGCTGTCTGCTGCAGGCTGCGGATCGTGTCGTTGTGCGATTGAGCAATAACATGCAATGATAAAAGAATGGAAAATGTAAGCAGTGATTTTTTCATATAGTTGCGTATTGTCAAAGTAACCAAAAAAAGGCTAACTTTTCCCATCAAAACTTACTGCGTGAAAAATCTGCTTTTGATTCTATTAATTCCTGTTATTGTAGCCTGCAACAACACTAAAAAAGATGAAGCTGAAGAACACAACACCATTACTACAAAAGAATATTTCAATTATGGGGATACGGGCGTTGAAACTGCGGGTATCAGAATGATTCCCGTTGCCACACCTGTTGGTAATTTTAAAGTATGGACCAAAAGGTTTGGGACCAATCCCCGCATCAAGGTTTTACTTCTTCACGGCGGTCCGGCTATGACTCATGAATACATGGAATGTTTTGAAACTTTTTTTCAGCGGGAGGGTTTTGAATTTTATGAATATGACCAGCTGGGATCCTATTATTCTGATCAGCCTACAGACAGCAGTTTATGGACGACGGCAAGGTTTGTTGAAGAAGTAGAGCAGGTACGAAAAGCGATTGGAGCAGACAATAATAATTTTTATGTACTCGGAAATTCGTGGGGAGGTATTCTTGCTATGGAATATGCATTAAAATACCAGTCGCACATGAAGGGTCTTATTGTTTCCAATATGGTTGCAAGTGCTCCGGAATATGGAAGGTATGCAGAAGAAGTGCTGTCGAAACAGATGG
>JBJMLW010000457.1:0-2409 GCA_045805105.1 Flavisolibacter sp.
AAAATTTATCCTAACCCGTCAAATGGAAGATTTAACCTGGTTTACCAGCTAGGAAATAATGAAATACTTTCTGCAGATGTTGTTGATGCGAAGGGAAGCATAGTAAAACATTATCGTAATACAGGAAATGGATTTGTTCAGAAACTGAATATTGACATCATGATGCTTCCTTCGGGTGTTTACCTGCTGAAGGTTGACGCAGGAGGAGAGAAGAAGACGTTTAAGCTGAACAAGATGTAAACAGCTGCGAGATACCAGCTGCGTGCCGCTCGCAGATCCGTTTCATTGGATATTTAATAAATAGGAACAGATCGTATACTCCGTTGTAAAGTTCTACAATTAGAACGCTGATGTAATAAACGACCGTCTGTAGACTGTCGACTGCGGACTGTAGTCTGCATTAAATAACAAGGCTGTGCACACTGTGCACAGCCTTGTTATTTAATGAGTTTTTACCAGCCCTGCTTCGCAACACCAGCCTGGATAGCTGCTAAAGCTTTCTCCTCATTGCAGAGGGTGGTTAATTTGTTTCCCTTTCCATCATGCCCCTGAACCATATATGCACCTTTAGCGGTTTTCGTAACTACTGCATCCTGAATCGGAACATTTTTTTCTTTCGTCTTAACATTATAAGCGGTCAGCTTAACGTCAGCCATATGATTAATTTTTGTCGTTAGTAATCAATAAATCTACATTATTTCGGCAAAACAGGGGCCAAATTCATTTTAATACTGCTAACCCCGCTTGGCAAATTTGATTCCTGACAAGCCAGCCATAAAAATAAAAGAATTTACTCCGCGGTTGGGGAGTTCAATATTTGCATTGCTAATGTGTCTTATGCCGAATTGAAGATTGAGAAACAGGTTATCGCTGATATTGATAAATGATCCGATTGCAAGATTATCAGAAAAGATAAATCCAGGCGCCTGGCGATCAAGATCCGCAGTATAATAATGTGGACCTGATCCAAGCATCTGGTACAACAAAAAATGTTCATTAACCATTACATAATTGCGGATGCCAAGGTTCACACCGGTTTCAACATCAATTCCTTTTGTGTTGGTTGCTTTCACCAGATTAAACTGCGGATCTACATACCATCCCACGAAATCCTTTTTTTTTGGAAATTTTTTGAATGACCATGAAAAATCAGCCATGGTTAAAACCATTTTATAGGTTGTATTCTCGGAGAAAGTATTGCCATAACCGATTTCGCCTCCATACGTTTTGAATCTCCTTGTTTGGGCTGAAGCATTTTGGGTACCGGAAAAAGTTATAAGGATAACGAATACAAAAAAATATTTCATACGGGCTGCTTCACCGGTTGGGTTGATTGAGAAAGTATACTGTTGATCTCTTCCAGTTCTGCCGCCGCAAAACTATAGTTTTTGAGGCACTGAATCGAATCGGTTACTTGTTCCGGCCTGCTGGCTCCTATGATAACTGAAGTGATTCTTGGATCTTTCAGTACCCATGCCAGTGACATTTGTGCGAGTGACTGATTTCGCTTTTCAGCAAGAGCATGTAAATTTTTAACGGTCATCAACACTTCCGCAGAAATGCTTCCTGCTTCGAGTGCTCCATTACCTCTTCCACTGGCTGCCCTTGAATCCGGAGGAATTCCATTCAAATATTTATTTGTAAGAATTCCCTGCGCCAGAGAAGAAAAAGTAATACATCCAATTCCTTTTTTCCCGAGTACATCCAAAAGACCCTGTTCAATATTTCGTACAAGCATGGAATATTTTGGTTGATGAATCAGAAGCGGTGTTCCCATTTGGTTCAACAGGTCATATGCTTTTAATGTTTCTTCCGGTGAGTAACTCGAAACACCAACGTAAAGTGCTTTCCCTTGTCTAACGATCTGGTCTAACGCCAGCATCGATTCTTCCATTGGAGTTTCGGGATCGGGCCGGTGATGATAAAATATGTCTACGTAATCAAGACCCATTCTTTTCAGGCTCTGATCAAGACTTGCAATTAGATATTTTTTTGAGCCATGATCGCCATAAGGCCCTGGCCACATACCCCATCCTGCCTTTGATGAAATAATCAGTTCATCTCGGTAAGGCCTGAAATCTTTTTCAAATATTTTTCCGAATGTAATTTCTGCTCCGCCTGGTGGAGGGCCGTAATTGTTTGCCAGGTCGAAATGGGTGATACCATGATCGAATGCAGTATGAAGAATTTTTCTGCATCTTTCAAAATCATCATGCTCACCGAAGTTGTGCCACAATCCAAGCGATAATGCCGGAAGCTTTAATCCGCTTTTACCGCAACGGCGGTATTCCATGGTTTGATAACGATCCGGATGAGCAGAGTATGACATGAGATTAAATTGAACTACGAATTTAATGAATCGCCGATACGCAATTAAATCACAGCATGAAAACTATATGGATCAAGGAA
>JBJMLW010000458.1:0-3944 GCA_045805105.1 Flavisolibacter sp.
AAATGATCATGGAAAGAATTTCCAATGGCACGCTGAAATCAACAGCTGTGTGGGATTATTTGTATGATGCGAATACAGCCCTATTTGATACACCCATTATAGGTGCTGAAATATACAGGAGTGATGATGGCGGAATTTCATGGCATAAAACCAACACAAAAGATCTTACTCTTTATAATACTTATGGTTATTATTTCGGAAAGATTTTCGTTTCACCAGTCAACGATCAGAAAATAGTGATTACCGGATTTGATATTGAATTGTCGCAGGATGGAGGCAAAACTTTCTTTAAAATGGATAAGGAAAATGTTCATGCCGATCATCACGTGGCATGGATCGATCCTGCAAGGGATTCACATATGATAATTGGTAATGACGGAGGCTGCAACATTACGTACGACAATGGGCAGCACTGGTTCAAGGCGAATATGCCTCCGGTGGGACAGTTTTATTCTGTGTTTACGGATAATGCAAAACCTTACAATGTATATGGCGGATTGCAGGACAATGGTGTCTGGTACGGACCATCTACCAATAAGGAAACACCCGACTGGCACGACAATGGAAATTATGCTTTCAGAAGTATCATGGGTGGTGATGGTATGCAGGTGCAGGTGGATACGCGTGATAATACAACTGCTTACACAGGTTTTCAGTTTGGTAATTATTCAAGAGTCAGCAGGCTGAATCCCAGGGAAGGAAAACGAATTACGCCACAACATGCACTGGGAGAAAAACCTTTCCGTTTCAACTGGCAGACACCAGTTGTAATCAGTCATCATAACCAGGATGTGGTTTATTTCGGAGGTAATAAATTATTCCGTTCTTTCAATCGCGCCGATACATTCGTTGCCATCAGTAATGACCTTACGAAAGGAGGAAAACCAGGTGATGTTCCTTTTGGAACGATTACAACCATTGCAGAATCTCCGTTACGGTTTGGATTATTGTATGTGGGTACCGACGATGGCAACCTTCAGCTTTCAAAAGATGGAGGATTTACATGGAATCTTCTAAACCCTGTTAACGTGAAGAAACAGCAATCACTTCCTTCTACATTATGGGTTAGTCGTGTGATTGCTTCACAATTCGTGGAAGGCAGAGTGTATGCCGCTCTAAATGGATACCGGAATGATGATTTCAATGCGTACCTGTATGTAAGTGAAGATTATGGTGCAACATGGACACCAATTCACCAGGGGCTGCCATCTGAACCGGTAAATGTGATCCGTGAGGATCCAAAGAATGAACAGATTCTTTATGTTGGAACAGACGGTGGTTTATATGTAAGTTTTGATCGCGGAAAAAATTATATGATGTGGAATGGTGGCCTGCCCAAATCTATCCCTGTCCATGATATTGCCATACAGGAACGTGAAAATGAAATTGTGCTCGGAACGCATGGAAGAAGCATTTACATTGCCAAACTTGACGATGTTCAGGGTTTGCAGAAAGACCCCGACTGGCTAAAGAAAAAACCTGTTGTAAAAGAATCGGAAGTAAGGGACAGAAGTGGGGAAAGTCAGGAGGAAAAGGAATAGGCAGAGAAGTGAATACAAGTTTGTTTGTTGAAACGCTGATACGCTCATTGATTGATACGTTCAGCCTCTCACATTCACGATTCACCATTCACGATTCACGATTGACGATTGACGATCTGCCTGCCGGCAGGCAGGTTCACGATTAATGCATGACGGCAACCATGGTCCCTGCCCCATGCACACCATGCAATTCAATCAATTCCTTTTCTAATGAAAAAACCTTAGTGCATAATTTAGGTGCAGAAAATTTGCGCACTGATGTTCATTCATGTAAATTTCTAATATGAATAGCCGCTACATCATTTTTGCTGATGATGATGCGGACGACCTGGAACTGATCACAGGCTTTTTCAAACAATACAACAAGAACACCAATGTTCTGGTGTTCAGGGATGGGAAAGAAGTGATTCAATACCTGGACGACTTTGCACGATCAGCCGTTAAACCACTTCTTATTGTACTTGATATCAATATGCCGCGTCTCAATGGTCGTGAAACGCTGGCTGCTATCCGAAAAAATCAACACTACAAAAACATACCCGTTGTTATTTATACAACAACCATCACTGAAAGTGACAAACATTTTTATGAAAAACATGGCGCCAGCTGGGTTCCTAAATCCACAAATATTGAAGGCGTAAAACAGACTGCCAGAATACTTGCAGATTTTTGTTCCTCAAATAAATAAATAGATAACATCTGAGACATAGATGCTTACAGGAAACCTCTATGTTCCTGAGCCTCCGTGTTAAAATCGTAATCTTGCAAGCCTATTATGAACATCCCGCAGAAAGCAACTGAGATCAGGTATTTTTTTTACAGCCAGGCATTTGCAGATGGGCTTCGTGCATCCTTTGCCATTCTCTCACCTGCACTCGCCGGATCTTATTTCGGATTTTTTGAAAGCGGACTCACGATTTCACTGGGAGCTATGTGCGTCAGTCTTACTGATGCACCAGGACCCCTGATTCATAGAAAGAATGGTATGTTATTCTGTTCGCTTTTTGTTTTCATCATGGCCCTCGTTACGGCCTTTGCCCGGCTGAACATGGTTACCATGCTGTTTGAAATAGCAGCTGCTTCATTTTTCTTTTCCATGTTCAATGTGTATGGAAACAGGGCAGCTGCAGTTGGAAATGCTGCGCTTCTCGTAATGATCCTTTCAATGGATACTCCTGTTTCACCTTCATATGCTGTTATACATGCGCTCCTTGTACTCGCAGGAGGTATTTATTATCTCATTTTCAGTTTGCTTTTACATACCATCAGACCTTATCGTATTGCGCAGCGAATGCTGGGTGAATGCATAAGAGAAATTGCCACTTACCTCTCTATCAAGTCCGATTTTTATAATGTTGAAACTAATATCGATCATGATTACAGGCGCCTTGTAGCACAACAGATTGTTGTTAATGAAAAGCAGGACGCGGTAAGAGAACTTTTTTTCAAAACAAGAAAAATTGTTGAAGAATCAACGAATGAAGGCAGAAGACTCATTTTTACTTTTATTGAAACGGTTGACCTCTTTGAAGACATTACGGCTTCATATTACGACTATAACCTTCTCAGGCAACAGTTCGGACAATCAGGTGCACTTGAACTGATTAATGCATCGCTCAAAAAAATTTCATTTGACCTTGATCGTGTTGGAATTGCCATTCAGTCCAATACAGGTTTTACTCCGTCATTTGACTACGATGAAGAACTGAAGCAGTTACGCGCACAGATGGATCTTATTGCTCAGAAAGAACGTTCTTCAACACTGGTACTCAGGAAACTTCTGGTGAATGTGCGAAAAGTGCTGAAAGACCTCAGGAATATCCTGGTGTATTTTAATGCAAGAGTTGATAAAAGGCCAACACTCGACCACCGGATGTTTGTGAATCACCAATCGCTTGATCCGAAAATTATGGCTGACAACTTCACATTCCAATCATCCATATTCAGGCATTCGCTTCGTGTATGTATTGCGTGTGTCATGGGTTTTATTGTGGCAAAGCTACTCGGGTATGGTCACCACAGTTACTGGATACTCCTTACCATAGCATTTATCATTAAACCCGCGTTCAGTCTTACAAAACAGCGGAATGTGGAACGTATTATCGGGACACTTGCAGGCGGAGCAATCGGCATTTTTATACTCGTTTTTATTCCTGATAAAACAATTCATTTTATTCTGATGGTGGTTTTCATGATTGCTACTTATTCCTTCATGCGCATCCGTTATTTGGTGATGGTGCTCTGTACAACACCCTATGTTCTGATTTTGTTTTCTTTTCTGGGAAGTGAATTCAAACCGGTAGTAGAGGAAAGGGTTTTTGATACTGTTCTCGGTTGTGCTATCGCCTTCTCAGCCAGTTATTTTCTTTTTCCAAAATGGGAAAGCGATGATCTTAAAATTTA
>JBJMLW010000459.1:0-2130 GCA_045805105.1 Flavisolibacter sp.
GAAATGGTAAAGGCTTCCGGATCAATCACCACGGAAGTATTTTCTTTAGTGGCAACACGATTAATAAAAAGATCATCATCCCCGCTGGGTATATGATTGATGGAAGAAAAACCTTTATTGCGGAAAAAAAGATTTTTCCTGTAGGCCAGATTCCTTCCCACACCCATATATGGTTTGCCTGCAAGTGCATATCCAAAATACTGGAGTGCGGTATGAAATGTTTCAAAACGGATCGCCTTGTTGAGGAAGCCGGGATTTTTCTGGTATGCACCATATCCCAATGCCACTTCCGTACCGTTACTGAATGCATCCTGCATTTTAAATATCCAGTGTTCACTTGCAGGAACACAATCTGCATCAGTCAGTAAAACAATTTCATGTTTTGCTTCCTTAATGCCAATAGATAAAGGGAATTTTTTTCCGGCAATCATTTTGGCCTCCTGGGTGAGGTCAACGATCTGTAATTTTTTGTATTTTTTCTGAAGTTCAGCAAGAATGTATTTGGTGTCATCTATTGAATTATCATTTACAACAATGACTTCATGTGAAGAAGAATAATCCTGAACAAGTATACCTGGAAGATTTTTTGCAATATTTTCATCTTCATCTCTCGCACAAATGATTACGGAAACAGGATGTTGCTGTGAATGTTCTTTTTCTGTTGGTTTATACACCGCTACTCTCCTGAAAAAATACAGGTAATAGAATATCTGCACAACTGTAACAGCGGCAAATGCACAAAAGACAATCACACCCGAACTCAAAAGCATGGTTACGAAGATAATACCCAGCCAACACAAAAACACTTGTGAATGCGCACTCCCGGAGAAAAACCTGATTCCATTCAGGAATGTTATGAATGGAAGAGTTATCGATAAATCACGGGTATGATCCTGATCAATTTTCTTTGCAGCCTGAATTTTATCAAGGAATGAAGTGATGCGTTTCCTTAGGAATGGATGATATCAGGTATATACACTAGCGTGAAAGGATAATTGATAGCGGGAATATTATCTTGCATTCTTATGGCTGCATTGGAATTTGATGTAAGAAAAACGGATGGAACTGCAAGGGCGGGCATTATTTCAACGGATCATGGCAATATTGAAACGCCGATTTTTATGCCTGTCGGAACCATTGGAAGTGTAAAGGCAGTATCCCAACAACAATTGAAAAGTGATGTAAAGCCACAGATCATCCTGGGAAATACCTATCATCTTTACCTTCGGCCAGGAATTGAAACAATGGAAGCTGCCGGCGGCCTCCATCGTTTTATGAACTGGAACTTTCCCATTCTTACAGACAGTGGTGGTTTCCAGGTTTTTTCTCTGGCCGGAAACCGGAAGATCAATGAAGAAGGTGTTATGTTTCAGAGCCATATTGACGGTAGCAGCCATTTGTTTACACCTGAAAAAGTGATGGATATACAAAGGAGTTTGGGTGCAGATATTGTTATGGCTTTTGATGAATGTCCTCCTGCACAATCTCCATATGAGTATGCATTTAATTCTATGAAGCTCACCCACAGGTGGCTTGACAGGTGTTGTAAACATTTTTCGGAGACAGGTGACAGATATGGATATACGCAGAATCTTGTTCCGATTGTTCAAGGAGCAATTTATCACGACCTGCGCAGGCAATCATGTGATTATATCTCATCTAAAAATGCAACAGGTAATGCCATCGGCGGCCTGAGTGTTGGTGAACCGGAACCTATGATGTATGAGATCTGCCAGCTCTGCTGTGAAAACCTGCCTTTCAACAAGCCAAGATATCTTATGGGTGTTGGCACCCCATGGAACATCCTTGAATGTATCAGTCTGGGCATCGATATGTTTGATTGTGTTATGCCAACAAGAAACGGACGTAATGCAATGTTGTTTACTACAAGAGGTATCATTAATATCGATAATAAAAAATGGGAAAGGGACTTTTCACCAATTGACGAAGGTCTTGATTGCGAAACAAGCAGATACTACAGTAAATCTTATCTGAGACATTTATTCAAAGCGGGGGAGATTCTTTCACTCACAATTGCTTCGATACAAAACCTCTCCTTTTACATTTGGCTGGTTAAGGAATCCAGGAAACACATCTTGCAGGGTGATTTTGCAAGCTGGAAAAATCAAA
>JBJMLW010000460.1:0-5062 GCA_045805105.1 Flavisolibacter sp.
CTGAAGGATTTCAATGTGAGCTGATTAAAATCCAATTTATGAGCAAGCCATTTTATTCTTTTGCACTTGAATTATTTGGGTCAGCGGTTATGTTGCAATAAAATTTGCACTAATAAAAATTAGTAACAAGGTTCCATTAATTGTTCTTGATATATTCTTATAGTTAGCAGGAATTGTTGATAAAGAATAGTTAACTAAGTTGTCTGTTGATTGTTGTATTGCTGCAATAATCCTTTAAATGCAACTACAACATTCAACAGACAACATAAAACTATGCACGTTTCTTCTTTCTCGTCAACAGCAAAATCGCCCCTGTAGTAACGAGCGCCGTCACCGCAACTTTCTTGATCAAACCCTTGCGGTTATATTTCCATTCTGCATTCCAGCCTTTCTCTGCAAAAATATTCGGTACATGTCCATGCCTCAGGTCATCGATGATCCCTTCAACAACATTCACGCGATCAGCAAGGATCAATGTCATCCAGTGACCTGAACTTCCTTCACTGAAGCGGAACGCATAACGACGCAAAGCCCCACTGAGTCCTGATGGAGGAACAGAAGTTCCGAATACCCTTGTCACTGATGGGCGTTCATTGGAATGTAGTATTTCAACATCTTCCGGTTGTTGCGGCGCACGTTCATAATTCAGACGCTGATGATCCGCACCATTATAATTTTTCATTGGGTAGGTGGGTTCATTTTCGGGATCCGCATCCATACCCCAGCCGGGAATATCTTTTGGCATGTTGGCAATTTCCCTGTCGGAACTTTCCGGCATCATTGGGTTTTTACCTGTTGAATTTTTTCTTTCTGTTGATATATTTTCCATAAAGATGTTTTATGCCACGCGGGCAGATGGAGGAATTAAAATCGGCTTGATACAATTGTCGCGCTTCGCCGAAAAAATGTGATAAGCATCTGAAACTTCTTCAAGTGGAATCCTGTGTGTAATAATTCCTTTTGGATTCAGTCTTCCCGACATTACATGATCAATCAACCGGGGAAGCAAACGTTTCACCGATGCCTGATTTGCACGGATGCTGATACCCTTGTTGACTACATTGCCGATCGGTACAAGATTCCATGTTGGTCCGTATACACCAACAATTGAAACGATTCCACCTTTCTTTACAGAATTAATTGCCCACATCAAAGCTGTTGCTGAACCAGCCTGTAACAATAATTTTCTTCCGGTAATGGTTTGCATTGCACTTCCTGCTGCTTCACAGCCAACCGCATCAATACAAACATCCGCTCCATAAAAATCAGTTGTCTTTTTAAGGAAGACAACAGGATCATCCATTTCCTTGAAATTATATGCTTCACATTTTGAATAATTCCTCGCGAACTCGAGACGATAATCCAGGTGATCAATGATGATGACACGTCCGGCGCCAAACAGCCATGCGCATCGTGCTGCCATAATACCAATGGGTCCTGCTCCAAAAACCACAACAGTATCTCCTTTTTTGATACCGCCCATTTCGGCTGCCTGGTATCCTGTAGGAACAACATCAGTCAATAATACTGCATCATCCAGATCCATTCCTTCAGGAATAACAGTTGGTCCTATGTCTGCATAAGGCACACGCACGTATTCTGCCTGTCCGCCATCATATCCCCCGGCTGTGTGCGAGTATCCGAAAATTCCACCAACTGCTGTTGCTTCCGGATTTGATTCATGGCAATTACCGAAGAGCTCCTGTTTGCAGAACGGACAACTTCCGCATGCAATGTTGAAAGGAACAATCACATGGTCACTCACTTTTAATTTTTGAACATCTGATCCTACTTCTTCTACAACACCTGTGAATTCATGTCCGAACGTCATTCCCACACGCGTATCGGGAACAAGGCCATGATACAGGTGAAGGTCTGATCCGCAAATGCATGAACGTGTTACACGCACTATCGCATCATTGGGATGTAAAATTTCTGGTTCCGGTCTGTTTTTGTCTGCGCGGATCCTGAATGGTCCGCGGTAATTCATTGCTAGCATACTCAGGAATTAATTTTTAAATTTTGTTTCATCTGTCTTTTCTTATTGCTTATGATGCAAATTGATTTGTTATAAAAAACGTGCCGCACTGGATCACTTCATCGAAAGAAACTATAGATGAGCAACTAAAATAAAAATGGTAAATGATTTATTTTGAAACTTGGCTAAACATGCAATGAATACATAGCTAAGAGATTAAAGGAGTGGAAAGTGATAAAGGAGAAAGGAAGAGATAAATGAAAATTTTTTTCCTTAGCCTCTTGCAGACATTGCCAGGAGATAAAGGAGAACAAAGTGATATAGGAGAAAGTGTTTTTTTCTTTTCCTTTATCTCTTAGGATCATACATAAATTGCTCATTGCAAAAAAAAAGAGGAAAGAGATAAATGAGAATCTCTTTCCTCTTTTTCCCTTTTATCTCTTAGCTCTGCGAAGCGGACCTTACGTTACTTCGTGCCTGGCCTCTTTGTGGCAAAATTTCACCGTGTCAATATCAATTAATCAAACTCTACCAATAAATATTTCACATCTCCTGTGTAGCTTCATAAAAAGAATTTATGAAAAGCCAGCTTACTGAAAATCCTCAGCCAATTATCATTAAGGAATCACCAACGACATCCTATGACATTGCACAGATCATGGGTGGATTATATGGTGATGGTTTTATTGGATTGAAAAATGCTTTCTCGCGCGAATGGATAACACAATTGCATGAAGACATTCTACGGGCATATGAAGAGGCACTGAAGCGCCCTGGCGGGGCTGTAGGCCGCGGACCGAAAAGACATTATGTTGAAATTCATCCCGAGGACATTCATGGATTTGTAGAGCTCTGCATGCATCCATGGATCGTAGCTGTTTGTGAAACAGTACTCGGACATGAATATAAAGTTGTTGAAATCGGATTTGATGTTCCAAATCCCGGTGCAATGAATCAACCATGGCATCGTGATTTTCCTGCACCGGAAGATACAATCAAGGGAAGACGGTTGAATTCACTTGCATTTAATCTTACAACGGTTGATGTATATGAAAATATGGGCCCGTTTGAAATTGCACCCGGTACACAATGGGATCTGCCTGTTGGTTTCGAACATGGTATGTTCCCGCCTAAATCAAATTATGCGCGTTATGAAGAAAGGGCGCAAAGAAAAATGCCGCGCATGGGCGACATCTCTGCGCGATCTGCGCTTACTATTCACCGTGGTACAGCAAATGTTTCCGACAAAGCACGTCCTGCACTTGTTTTAGGCGTTGATGCTCCTGGTGCCATGAATGCAGAACGTCATGACCTGCAAATCACAAAACGTTTTTATAAAACACTACCCCTGCAATTGATAGATCACCTTACTTACCGGCTTGTTGATGAACTGGAGCCAATTGTACAGGCGCATAGTATTGAGGGGCTGATGATGGGAGAGGCGTAGGGGCAAAGAATATCCCTGCAGGGAATAACGAATATCGAATAACGAATATCGAAGTTGCCTGCCGGTTCATTGGACGCGTGCGCTAAAGCTTCAGCAACAAGGTTCAGTAATCCGATTCAGGCAGAGACGGCACTCCGGCAGAATCCGTATCCCGAATTCCGAATTCCTTCTTCCTCCCTTCATCATAATTTAATCCTCCGTCTCCTCCAAAAATCTTACCTTATAACTCTTCACTAAAAACTCAAGTTATGAGCACGCTAGAAGCCACAATGACCACAAACGAGGTCGCAAACCGCTTTGCCGAACTGGCAAGAACCAACAAATGGAATGAAATCCAGGACGAATTATTTTCCGATGATGCAGAATCTATTGAACCGGCACATGCTGCTGCAATGGGTATGGTTAATGTAAAAGGACTCGACGCCATCAAAAAGAAAGGCGAACAGTTTAATGAAATGGTGGAAGAAGTGCATGATGCTTCTACCAGTGAACCCGTAATTGGTGGAAGATATTTCAGTGTTGCCATGATGATCGACGCCACAATGAAAGGTGCCGGACGTCAGAAAATGGATGAAATTGCTCTGTATGAAGTGAAGGATGGTAAAATTGTAAAGGAGCAGTTTTTCTTCTGACATGAAAAACATTCTAAGAAGCGGCCATGTGCCGCTTTTTTTTTAAAAGAACGTGCAGGAACACAGAGTTATACTGTGAACTCCGTGTGTTCCTCCCTGGCTTTGTGTGTTAATGGTCAAAAAATATTAATGCTTTGATTAGGTTGATAATAAATGATTTCAAAGAATCCGGAATGCCCCGATCCCCGGTCCTCAATCCCCAATCCCTTCTCTCCATGGTTCAACATTTATGACCGCTAGGATTATAGCTAATATATCGTACCTTCACAGCTCATTTTGAGGCCCGCATCGGTATCGTTAATTATCCTGCTTAGAAATCTGCACCGTAGTTAGTTTTACTTCTGCTCTCAATCATTTGTCATCATTAATAAATCTGTATGAACATTTATGTGTCCAATTTAGGCTTCGACGTTCAGGATGAAGACCTGAAAAAATATTTTACACCTTATGGGGAAGTAACTTCCGCCAAAATCATTAACGACAGGGAAACCGGTAAATCGAGGGGCTTTGGCTTTATCGAAATGTCCGATGACGCCGCTTCGAGGAAAGCCATTGCTGAATTGAACGATAAAATGATAGACGGACGTGCAATAAAAGTTACCGAAGCAAGACCAAAAGAGGATAAACCCCGAAGGAACAACGGGTTCAACAACGGAAACAGTTATAATAAAAACCGTTATTAAAATATAAGTCCCGGGAAACCGGGACTTTTTAATACTTACAATATGGATAGATTTTCAAAGAAAATTGATGTTGGCGGTCACATGCAGCTGTTTGAATTTTCAAGAATAAAAAACACAAATGGCGTTAAATACTTTGTAACATCAAAAGATATAGAAGGTAAGCCATTCTCATTCAGCCTTACCGAAAAAGAGTCGAGAACCTGGAAACTCCAACCCGGTGCTACCCGCTGGCTTTATGATATTGAATCGGAATTGTCTGAAGCAATTGAAACCACAACCGAGTAGTTCTAAGCTTCGAATACATTAACCACAGAGACACAGA
>JBJMLW010000461.1:0-7337 GCA_045805105.1 Flavisolibacter sp.
ATTGACTTTACAGGTGTAAATATTTCTTTTTTCAGGGATTTTCCCCGGGTGTCTGTAGCACTTGAAAATTTTTATGTAGCCGGAAGGAATGAATTCAAAGATGATACGCTGATTTCAGCAAAACAGATAGATGCGGCGGTTAATTTCATGAGTCTTGTCAAAGGATCGAATTACAAAATCTACTCTGTTGACATTGAAGAACCAAGAATACATGCTATTGTTAGAAAGGATGGAAAAGCCAACTGGGACATTTCTCTTCCGGACACTTCTGCCACCTCTGTTGATACCACTGCATCGGCTCCTTTCCAGATGAACCTTGAGAAATATTCTATCCATAACGGTTATATCAGTTACCAGGATGATGCTGGAAATATGAGCACCGAGATCATCAACCTCAATCACGAAGGATCGGGAGATTTTACTTCAGACCTTTTTACCCTGAAAACAAAAACATCAGCAGATGCTGTCACCTTTGTTTATGGAGGCATTCCATACTTATCGCGTACAAAAACCGTTCTCGATGCGGACTTTGAAGTAGACAATAAAGCTTCGAAGTATACTTTTAAAACAGACAAGGTTTCTTTGAATGACCTTAAGTTGCATACAGAGGGATTTTTCCAGATGCTGAACGACAGTGTTTATAATATGGATATCCGGTTCAATGCTCCATCAGCTGATTTTAAAAAAATACTGTCGCTTGTACCAATGATCTACCAGAAAGATTTTGCAACAGTTAAAACCAACGGCTCAGCAATTATTTCTGGTTTTTTGCGTGGTGAATACAGCAATACCAGCATGCCTGCCTATTCCTTGAACCTCGACATAAAAAATGGATTTTTCCAGTATGCTGATCTTCCGTTGCCGGTAAAAAATATCAATCTTTCTTTAAAAATTGATAACCCTGATGGTGTGACCGATCATACAGTGATCAGCATTCCAAAGGGACACATTGAAATGGATAATGACCCATTTGATTTTCACCTCGATGTTAAGCATCCGGTAAGTGATATGTTTATTGATGCAGGTGCTACAGGAAAAGTTGATCTTTCCAAAATTACCAGGCTTGTGAAACTTGAAAATGGAACCCGGCTATCAGGAATGCTCGACGCTGATATGGCTGTGAGGGGAAGCATGAGCGCTATGGAAAAACAGGATTTCAACAATTTTACTACCACTGGTAATATCGTTCTCCAGAAATTTTATTATGCATCGAAGGATTATCCTGATGGGGTAAAGCTCGATATGCTGAATGCTTCGTTCAACCCGAAAAATATTACACTGAGCCAGCTGGATGGAAGTTATATGAAAACGAATTTCAATGCCAGTGGTTCTATTGACAACCTGCCAGCTTATGTATTGAAGAACCAGCCTTTGAAAGGTTATCTGAAAATCAGCGCTGATGCCATGAACCTGAATTCGTGGATGGGTACTTCAACAGATACAGCTGCGCAGGCTCCTTCTTCGCCTGCAGCTGACGCTTCACCATTTCTTGTACCGGCAAACCTCGACTTCCTGGTAAATGCATCAATAGGTGAAGTTGTGTACGATAAGGTGCAACTGAAAAAACTTTCTGGTTCCATGCTGGTGAATGATGAAACAGTAAGAATGAAGGATATTCATGCAGACGCCCTGGATGGTACAATGAATATCAATGGATCTTATTCCACCAAAGAAGACAAAAAGCATCCGGATATCAGCCTCAATTATGATGTGCAGGGACTTGATGTGCAAAAAACATTTTATGCTTTCAATACCATTCAGAAGCTTATGCCGGTTGGAAAATACATAGCAGGTAAACTCACTTCAAAACTTTCTGTTACCGGTAAACTTGGTGCAGATATGATGCCTGACCTTTCAACCCTTACAGGAAATGGAAGCCTTTTCCTGATAGAAGGATTTCTTCAAAAGTTTGCGCCTCTAGACAAGCTTGCCAGCACATTGAATATTCAGCAGCTTCATAATATTTCTTTAAAGGAAGTAAAAAACTATATTGAATTCAGCAATGGAAAGGTGATGATAAAGCCGTTTAACCTGAATGTTGTTGGAATACAAATGGAGATTGGCGGTTCTCACGGTTTTGATCAGTCACTGGATTATGTAATCAACCTGAAAATGCCACGTTCGAAACTCGGCGAAAAAGGTAACCAGCTTGTTGATGAACTCACAGCCCAGGTTAACAGCAGGGGAATTGCTGTAAAAACAAGTGATGTCGTGAACCTGAAAATTAATATGGGTGGATCAATTCTCGATCCTGTAATTAAAACCAACCTAAAGGAAGCTGCATCTTCAATGGCTGCAGATCTTAAACAACAGGCAACCGAATTTGCAAAAGCAAAAATTGATACTGCAAAGAAAATTATGAAAGACACAGTAACAGCTTTGAAAAACCAGGTTGTTGCAACTGCAAAAGAAGAATTCGTAAAAAAACTTAGCGGATCAAAAGATAGCACAGCATCGAGTTCGACGATTAATCTAGAAGACCTGAAAAAGAAAGCCGGAGGTACAAGCAAGGAAATGATGAAAAGTTTGTTTGGAAAGAAAAAGAAGGAAGAGAAGTAGAATAACGAATATCGAATAACGAATAACGAACTAGGCTGTGAATAATGGAAAATTTAAAACCAGCCAGAACACAGTATCCGGCAACTAGCTAAACCTGGATTGAGCTTCGAGGTGTTTTTTTAGCAGGGCGAAGGTTTTTGGCCATGATTCGTACACAGCAGCATTGTACATGCTAAGCAAATGGCCGGTGTAATTATGTGTATGAATGAGGGTCATTTTGGTCTGTCCGTTTCCAGCAGCCTCAAAATTGATATGAAGATGCAGGTGACCCATTTTAATCAAAGGTGAGATGTACATGATCTTGGATACTTCAATGATGTTCCTTTCTGTATCAACTTTTTCCATGATACCATAGATCGCGTGTTGTTTGTCATTTTCACGTTCCTGCCACGTAAGATAGAATATACCACCATGGAACGGTTCAATGATGACACTATCGGGCTTCCACCATTGCTTAAGCTCTTTTGTGTCGAGCCATGCAAGCATACCTGATTCGGGTGTGCCTGTATAGAAGAATTCTGCAGTGGCACACGTTGAGCCGGTATGTATGATTTCTTTGAAGTCCATAGGGTAAACAAAGATTGACTTAAATTAATTTGATAAATATATTTTTCGTTATTCACTTAAGTTTTTTCGACGAATAGAAGACACTTCTTCTTCATTTTAAGTGATTTAACGATATTGATTTGTAATAATACCAGGAAGTTATACGTTATACGGAATTCGTAATTCGGAATACGGAAGCTGTGATATATAAATAACATGTTCTAAATAGAAAAGGACTCCGAATTCCGGAATCCTTTGAACGAATTCCTTCCTCAATCTTGCATTTCAAATTAATAATATTTAATTTGTAACGCTGATATATTCGAACACAAGATCTGCAGACCAATCCTATGGAAAAAAAAGTATTTGATACTACAGTCGACCTTGACAGCACTTTTCTTGAAGCTGTATATGAGAACGACAGGGAAACAGCAGCAGCAATTTTCCAGCAATACCTCCACGAGCTTCCTGGTGATCTACATTCAATTAATGAAAGTTTTGAAAGTGGCGACAAGAAATTATTTCTGAGTGTGATCCACAAGAAAAAAGTTGGTTTCAGCTATGTTGGACTTACAGATGTAACTGCCCGCATGAATGATCTTGAAAGTAAGTGTGTAACTGCAGATAATCTCCAGGTTTATCAGTCTGAGTTAAAATCTGTAATTGACAGGATAAATGCTTCGACAGAGGCGATTCAAATGGTTTTAAAACGTTTACAGCAACAAGAAATATAAGATGTTAAAGACTGTAATAATAGAAGATGAGCCATTGTCGCGTAAGCTGATGGAAACTTATTGTGAGAAGTGTGGACTTGTGAAATTATACGGAAGTTTTTCTACTGCTGACGAAGCGCTGGAGTTCCTGAACGAAAAGGAAGTGGATGTTCTGTTTCTTGATGTTGAAATGCCGGGATTAAATGGTTTCGAGTTACTCGACCGCATGTCGTATATGCCAAAAGTTATTCTTACAACGTCAAAGGTTGAATATGCCTATACAGCATTTCAGTATGATGTGGTGGACTTTCTGAAAAAACCGATCCAGTACAATCGTTTTCTTGGCGCCCTGAATAAAGTCAAGTCTCCCAATGGTGAACAGTCTGATTCGGCCGAAGATAATTTTTACATTAAGAGTTCAGGCAAATTCATTCGCTTGCGGTACAGCGAAGTATTATTTGTTGAAAGCCTGGGCGACTATGTAAAATATGTTACCGAAGATGAGAAGTCCTACGTTGCACACAGTACACTTAAAATGGTTGAAGAAAAAATGAGCAGTGGCCCTTTCATGAAAGTTCATCGCTCTTACATTGTGAACCTCGACAAGATCAAGGACATCAAATATTACAATCTTGTGATTGCTGGTAAAACTATTCCCATCAGCAAATCCCTCAAAAGCGAAGTACTAAAGCGGTTAAACCTGGCTTAGTATATTTCCTACCATTCGTCGAAAATCTACTATCATTTATCGAAAGCGTTTTCAGGCTGAAAAACCGCGTTGCATCTTTGTTATGTCAAAGGAAAACGTTTAAAATTCAAATCCAGAAAAACCCGAATAAATTCAGATCCAAAGAAAAATCAAATCCAAGATCCAGAAGAACTATCCAGCATCCATAAAAAGCCATGATCCAATTCTGAAAAGCCAAGTTTGAGTCCAAACCCGTTGTGAACTAAACCTATCTCAAACTTATTGAAAGCCGGCACGTCCGGCTTTTCTTTTTTTATAAGGTAACCACGGAGGCGCTGAGGCACCGAGACGCACAGAGAAATTCTGTTTTCTCCTGGGCACTACGTATCAACTGGTCACTTTCACGTTTCACGTTTGACGTTTGACGTTTCACGATTGGCGATTCCATATTTTTGCGCCGGATGCTTCTCTAACCCATCCCATTCACCCTTCATGAAAGTACTCGTTACAGGCGGAACAGGTTTTATTGGATCTTTTGTTGTTGAAAAACTTCTTGAAAAAGGCCACGATGTCTGTATTGTTGCAATTGGACGTGAATTGCCTGAGTATATCAGGAAGATCCGCGACCAGATAACATTTCACCAGGCGGATTATGGTGATGTGGATTCTCTCAATAAAATACTTCCTGGTTGCGATGCAGTAATTCATCTCGCATGGTCTACAGTTCCAAAACAAACCCGGGGTACAACAGGGTTTGAATTTTCCAGTAATGTTATTAGCAGTATTACACTCCTGGAAAAATGTATAGATTTCAACATAGGAAAGTTTGTTTTTATTTCATCGGGTGGAACTATTTATGGTATCCCTGATCATATACCAATTGCTGAAACGCACGAACAAAAACCTATATCGGGGTATGGTTTAAGTAAGCTTACGATGGAAAAGCTGCTTCACATTTATCATCACGCCCAGGGTATCAATTATTCTGTTCTGCGTGTATCAAATGCATATGGAGAACGGCAGAACTACATTAAGAACCAGGGTGTGATCAGTGTATGGATACGCAACATCTTTAAAAAAGGAGAAATTGAAATCTGGGGAGACGGATCTGTTATCCGTGATTATGTATATGTAAAAGATGTAGCTAATGCAATAGTGAATGCCCTTGAAAAAACCAATGGGTCTTCTGTCTATAATATTGGTGGTGGAAAGGGATACAGTCTGAATGACCTCCTGGATGAGCTGAAAAAAATTTCAAAAACTCCCTTTAAGGTAACTTATAAACCGTCGAGAAATTTCGACGTGCCGGTTAATATTCTAGACATTACAGAAGCTTCAAAAAATCTTGGCTACAAACCCACAACATCACTCTCTGAAGGAATCAGGAAAACTTATGAATGGATGGAGAGGGAGATGAGAAGGTAAGAAGCTGCGAGCTATGAGCTCCGAGCTATGAGCTTCATTCCAGTAAGTTTCTACATTGCAATACTATTGGTATTAATTATGTTGTCTATTACTTAACCTTTGAAAAAAAACTGCGCGCAGCGCGTAGCGAGAAGCCCGTAGCGAACATCCAGAGCGCCTTACTTTTCATTCTTCTCGTCCTTCCATGCCCACAGATGCATACACGCATATGTGCGGTAAGGCGACCATTTGGAAGAGATCTTCAGCATTTTTTCTCTGAATACTTTTTTGTTGCTGTCATCAAGCCTGTATAACTTTTTCATTGCTACCTGGATACCATAATCATCTGCAGAAAAAAGGTCTTCTCTTCCTAATGTAAACATCAACAGCATTTCAACAGTCCATTTGCCTACTCCCTTGATTTGTGTAAGAAGTTCAATAATCTCATTATCACTCATTTTTTTCAACTTCTTGTCCGACAGATCATGGTCCAGTGCAAACTGTGCAACGTTCAAAACATATTGTGTTTTCGCATTGCTCAAACCAATAGCCCTTAGTTTTTCGAATGGAGTATCAGCAATCTGCCGGGGTGTTGGTTCTCCGCCTTCATACAGGTTGAGGAATCTCTGGAAAATTACTTTGGCAACTTTGGTGGAAAGTTGCTGGCTCATGATGGAAGCACAAAGCCTGAGGCAGATATTCTTATGAAACTTTAACTGAAATGGTTCCTTCTGTGTAAGCAACTTTGCAAGTTTCTTATCTTTTGAAAGATGGGAAGAGTAATCCATGAATTTTTTAGCCCGCTTCTTACCGGGAAGTAAAGTTAATATGGTTCATGAACAATAGACAATGAACCATGGATCATGCCCAGTCCTGCCGACCATTTAATGAATTGAAATTTCATTCGCCATTCAGGCTGAGACTAGAGGCGGGATTTCTCACCATTTACCTGAAAAATTCAACTCCATTCTCGCCAACATATCCTGTCTTATCCCCTTGCTTAACGAGGAATAAACCAAATCGCCAGTTATCCTTAACGGGAATGGAATAGTTGTAGAGAAAGGCATCATATTTTGCTTCAATCGCAGGGTATGATGTATGAAGAATGAAAAATCCTGTTTTACCGTTTTTTTTCAGGAAGAAAATATTTCCTTCCAGTGTTATGTCATCATATTCCATAGGCAACATGAATTTTTCTTTCTCTGTAATGATACCAAGTTTATTTTCCATTCTTGCAATGATAAAGGCTCGTGCCTGGTAACGTTCTCTTCCTCCTGAATGGTCGGGAAAAAATCGGAAGTCATCAAACCTGTATGGCCTGGAAAAAAAGAAAGGGGTATTTGTGCTATCTTCTGAAAAAATAATTCCTGTCTGGTTATCATTTTGCAGAACGGCAAAATTATCATTACTGATTACTTCAAAAGCCG
>JBJMLW010000462.1:0-3474 GCA_045805105.1 Flavisolibacter sp.
CACTTTATGCGTATGCAGTCCCAAAAACTTTGTACACCAGTCATTGGATAAAAGCAGATTACAGGGTAAGTAAAAAAGTAAACCTGTCTTTTGTTGGCTATGTTGATTTTGCCAACTGGAAGAGTGATGTTGATCCGGAAAAAACCTCTAATGATGTAAGGACCGCATACGGGTACATTCCAACAATTGAATATTATCCCTTTGAAAAGTTGAATCTTCGCTTTTTTGCAAACTGGATTGGAAGAATTTATAAGTACTCTGATTATTCCAAAACCCGTTTTGGAGTAGCAGATTATAATACAGGAAGATTTCAGATTGGATTTGTGACTCCGCTATTGGTTTTGTAGGTACAAATTTCATTATGGAACCAACTTTCTGGAAACTCTGGTTTTAAGAATGGTGGACAGGATTGATGATTCCGAAAAGGAAACTATACTATGCGAGGCTGACGTGCTACTCAGCAAAGAACGATGTGATGGGTGCAGAGTTCAAGTGGGGGGATCGGGAAAATTATACTTATGAATATTCCACTTCAATCTATAAAGTGCAGTTTTCATTCAAATACAATTTGTCAGAAGGTTTCTAAGAAAAAAAATGATCGTGGATTTCATAGCCACGGAAAGAAATAATGATACCCTTCATACCTGCGATGTTCGCAAGTTCCGGATTAAGGTCATATTGAGCATTGAATCCAGTTCTCGGATAAAAAAACAACCGAGCTCGCGAAAGAAGCATTCGAAAGTGGAAAGGGAATTCTTGAATTGATACATGAAAAGAATTTGCTGACGGAAGATCAGATAAAGAAAATGATGGACCCCACAGCACTCACCGGACAATAACAAAGACTCTTAATGTTCTTAAATCTTACCGATGTGAAAATCCTTAAAAAACGAAGTTTCAGAATACGGCCATCGACACTCTTGTCGGTGTTCATGATTCTGCTTTTTGCGAATAGCACTTTCGGCCAGGAAAAAAAACAGGTTCCTAATGGCACAGATGGGTTGATGCTGAACGTTCCGCCAGTTGATTCATCGGTAAAAAAAATGCCACCCAATGAATTTGTTGGATCCGCTGCCACTTTTAAGATAGGTATTGGTTATATCCATGATGCTGTTACCTATATCAAGAGTGACGAATTCAACAAGCAGTTGGATTCGGCAAATTTGTCAATGGATCCCATGATCAAGGTCAGGGACTTCAGGGTGTTGGGCAGCGGTGTTTTCAGAACCAAAAGACCACTGTCTTTCAAATTCGCTTTCATGTATGATGGCGATAAAGAAACCTGGATGGTCCGTGAAAGCGGTCTCACTATTGGAGTGCCTGAACTGTTTGGAAATATTTTTATCGGCCGCACAAAAGAGGGGTATTCACTGGTTAAGGTAATGAATGGTCATTCTCCCTGGACTGCAGAAAGACAAATGGCACTTGATGTGGTTCCGATACTTGCAGATGGGATCAAATGGTTTGGTTCTTTACCAAAATCAAAAATCTTCTGGAACCTTGGATACTACAATGATATACTTTCAGAAGGCCAGGGATTTTCAACTTTTAAATGGCAAACCGTTGCAAGAGTGGGCTGGCTGCCCTATTACGATAAAGAAAAACAAAGAGTACTTCACATCGCTGCCAATTTTCGTTATGGTGCACCGCTCAATGGACAAATGACTTTGAAATCAAGGCCGGAATCCAACCCTTCGCCTTTTCTTATCAATACAGGAAGTTTTGCAGCGGATCATTCAACTTCTACCGGCGGCGAGATTTATTACAGTACGGGACGTTTGTTGTTAGGATCGGAAATGATGGTGCATAAATTCACTGCTGATGGTGAAGACAGTCATAGTTTTTTCGGTGGTGATATTGTTGCTACTTATATGCTCACAAAAACCAAACGTCCATATAACACAACATCGAGCGTTTTTGGATTTGTGAAGGTGAATTCTTCTGTATTTAAAAAAGGCTGGGGTGAATGGGAAGCAGTACTGAGATATTCTACGCTTGACCTCGACGACAAATCGATATTGGGTGGAAAATTCTGGCGGATCACGCCAATGATCAATTGGTATATGACGAAGAATCTACGAAGTGAATTTGTATATGGATATGGAATCTGGGACCGGTATAATTTAAAAGGAGCAGTGCAATTTTTTCAATACCGCATCCAGCTAACTGTTTTATAGAACTGTTTCAATGTGGCTGAATTTCAAAGGTTTTAATCTTGATTTCGAAATCAATTTTCATTGTTCTAACCTATAAGAATAAGAAATATGAAGACGCTCATTAAATCAGTTTTCGGTCTTGTCCTCTTTCCGCGCAATGCAATGGGTCAGGAAGTTATAGGAAAGCAAATGGTTATAAAGAAGTATTCTGGAGTTGCACTTCTATTTGTTTTTGCAATCAATGCATTTTGCCAACAAACTCATTCAAATTTCAGAGAAAACTCCTATGCTTCCAATGCAGACTCTGTGTTGTCATGGCTAAAGAAAGGTAACCAGGAGTTTATCCATGGTAAATTCAATTTGCATGGCGTAGATTCTTCTTTGAGACTGGCTATTTCAACAGAGCAGCATCCAAAGGCAGTTATACTTACATGTTCAGACTCAAGGGTACCACCAGAACTCATATTTGATAAAGGGCTGGGTGATCTTTTTGTGATCAGGGTGGCCGGGAATATTTCAGATGATGCTGTGATTGGAAGTATTGAATACGCGGTGGAACACCTTCATACTACTTTGGTAGTGGTTATGGGACATTCAGGTTGCGGAGCTGTTACTGCAGCAGTTGCCCATCTTAAAAACCCGGAAAATAAAATAGAAAATCACATACACACATTAACAGATAAAATTGAAGAAGCCATTGCAACAGAGAAACTCCATGAGAAAGATCCTATGCAAAATGCTTTATTGTCAAATATAATTTTCACAGTTTCTTCTTTAAAAGAAAGCCGGCCTGACCTGCATGAAGCAGTAAAAAAAGGAGAAATAAAAATAGTGGGCGCACTTTATGATCTTAAAACAGGAAATATAAAATGGTTGGAAAATAAAAACGGGATCCAATAAGGTGTGCCCCACATTATTGTTTGCATTAATCAGGATGAATTTTCAATAAAAACGCATGAAATAATCTTTCAGGGATCGTACTTACCAACTGATTTAACTGTTAACTGCTTCCGGTTTAGAGAATTGAGGTAATGCTTTGGTAAATTTAATATGTGTATCAATTGAATCTTCGTATATGAACCTGAAGAAATTTTATAGCAGTGTAATCGTGTTGAATAAGATTTCATCTGCCATTGGTTTTTCAGTTTTCATGCAGCTACTCATTGCATTCAGCAGTTCAGCACAGGCCCCGCAAACTAAGGATCACAATGAAAGGCTTTTCTACGATTCACATTTACACCTGACTAATTATATCCAGGAAGGAATCGATGTTCATAAATTCCTGGAGATTATGGGAACCAAGGTTGGCCGGTCAACA
>JBJMLW010000463.1:0-12055 GCA_045805105.1 Flavisolibacter sp.
AATACTGTTACAACCGGTGCACCTGAATTGGCACTTGTAACTTTCATCACTTCAGGTATCACACCACTTGCCAGTGAATTTGTACCCAGCCAAACTGTTGCGGTATTAAAGGGATCCACTTTCACTGCTGTGACTTCACGGTTCGGACCAATCTCACTAAGAGTGTTTGAGCTTCCGGAAGGTGTTGCCTGCAGGTTATTAATATAATAATAAGCACCCGCATCATCTCCTGAATACAGACAATTAAGGTTGTCATCATAATCGGTGGCATTAATAAACTGGCCACGGTTATTCGATACTGCAGACATATACGAAAATGTATTACCGCCATCGAGAGAACGGTAAAAATTATTTCCGGTTGTTGATGCAATCTGTATTTGTCCGTCAGTCTGGTCAATATGTGGTATACCTCCGTCTCCACCTACAGCAGGTGTTGTTGCATTGATGCCAGGAGCTGTAAATTTCTGGGTGTTATTATCCTGAGCGCCGGCAAGAAAATAATTTGAATTGGTTGGGTGATAATCGGCACCATAAAATTGGGTAACATTAAAACCGTTGTTCTTGTTCACAAATGATGGTGCTGAAGTATTAAGGTTGGTAGTATAATATATGCCACCATCATTTCCTACAATAAGATTTGAAGAACCGTTGAATTTCAGTTCATGCTGATCAACGTGTACGCCTGCAATGGTAATGTCAGTAAAATTTGTTCCGCCATCAACCGACTTCGCAACATGATACCCACCTACTACAACGATATCAGGATTCACGGGATCAACCGCCGATATAAGATTATACCATGTTTGAGATACCGAACCATTATTCAAGGCAGCAGGTGCAGGTAATGAATCCCATACTACACCCCCATCACTGGAACGGTAAAGCGTTTTTACCTGGGAAGTAGCACTGTCCTGCATCATCAGATAAAGGCGCAATGGGTTGGAAGGTGCTATGGATATTTCAGCTCTTTGTGTAGGTGTTGTATGAACAGGAGTAATTTCAGTCCATGTATTCAATGCTCCGGTATTGACACCATTAACGGAAGCAGATGATTTCATCACCATTGTTTTTCCGAAAATTCCAAGCGTTGCATAAATGTCACCGTTTGAAGCAACTTCAAGATCTGCTGCGCGGCCTGTTGTGAAGTTGGGAAGCGGAAGACCAAGCACCTGCGTCCATGTATTACCTCCATCAATGGAGCGCATGACACCTCTGAAAGTTGTACTCGCATTTCGAAGTGAAACATAAACATTACCATTAAGATCCACTTCAACATCCTGTATATATTCAAAACTTGCTGTTGAAGGTAGCTGGTTCCATGTAGCGCCACCGTCTGTACTTTTAAAAACTCCGGCACCACGCAAACCATCAATATTGAACCATCCTTCACCGGTTCCCGCATACATGATGCTTGCATTGGTTTTATGCTGAACAAGTGCAGTAACTGCAAGATTCGTCATCTTATCATTTACCGGAGACCATGATGGTGTTGCCGAAGTAAAATTTGTAGTCTTGAAAATTCCACCACTTACAGATCCTGCAAAAACGGTATTTCCTGAGGCGTCAGACCTGTCAATCATAATAGCTCGTGTTCTTCCACCGATATTACTTGGACCTCTTTCCTGCCAGGTCAATGCCATCGTACGTAACGACATGATGGAAATACTTGCCTGTCTTGCAAAGTTCAGGCGTTCACTTGGAATACGGTTCAGGGCAGGGTCATGTGTTTTTTTAAACTCCTGCCTCATGGCCTGTTCCATTCCATCTGTATCCAGATCATCAGATTCTTCAGCAGTTTTCATATTGCAAGCCGTGATACTTATGATTACACATAAGGCCAGGCAGTTAATAAGCACGAATTTCATAGATGAATTAATTTAGACAGAGCGTCCTATTAAGTTTTTGAAGTGTTTTTGGGAATACTTTTGTAAACTATCAAATTTAAACTAAATCCATTGTAAAAACATGAAACGTACAATTTTACTCATGCTCATTTTCACCCTGAGTGTCAGTGCGTTTAGTCAGTCAGGCGTTAAAATTTTTGGTTTTTACAGGGAAGTTTTACCAGGCACCATTCCCAGGGGTACTGATGAAAACGGAAAAGCAATTCCGAAGCCTGAAGTAAATATTGAATACCTTATTTATATCAGCGGTCCGGCCAAAACAAGAATATATCCTGTTGAAGTATGGATCAATGGGGAGCGGTTCTCAGCCAGTGGAACTTTGGAAGATCACAGCCCCGTTCAGACAACAGGAGACCTTGGAAAAATTATTACCCTTGTTCCGAAAACATCAGGAACTATTCAGAGAATTCATACGAATAAACCGATAGATGGTAAAAATTTCCCCAATGCGAAGGCTAAAGCAGCATCCAATGAGCTGGTGCTTGTATATAAAATGAATGGCAAATTTTATTCATCTGCCCTCAGCCACCTCCAGAAAATTGAACCTGTTAATCACCAGTAAGGGCAAAAAATAAGGCCAGTAAGAATACTGGCCCTTAACCTAAACCGTCCGACTAAAATATGTTGAATTAATTTGTTCTGTATTAACTTTTCCAACTACTGTGCCAATCCACAAAAATGTGCTGGTATTTTATAAAACGTAAATCAGGATAAAACGTTTTATGTAAATTGTTAAAAATCTGCTCATGGCGCTGCAACCCTGGAGAAAAGGAATTGTTACACGGATCGAGAATGAAACGTATAATACAAGGCGTTTCTGGATTCAGGTTCCAGACCTGGAACATTTCGATTTCACCCCAGGACAGTTTGTTACCCTTGATCTTCCCATTCATGAAAAACCGGCAAAAAGAATCAGAAGTTATTCCATTGCTTCATGGCCGGATGGGACAAATGTTTTCGAATTGTTGATTGTTTTACTCGAAGGTGGAGCAGGCACCACATATTTATTCAACGAGATCAGCGAAGGATCAGAGTTAACCCTTAGAGGGCCGCAGGGTGTTTTTATCCTTCCAGAAAAACTGGATCACGATATTTACTTTATCTGCACCGGAACCGGCATCGCGCCCTTCCGAAGTATGATACACCATATTAACATGCATAAAGTTGAACACAACGACATATACCTTTTATATGGTACGCGCGAACGAAGAGACCTTCTTTACCTTGAGGAAATGAAACAAATGGAGATGAATGAAAAGAAGTTTCACTATGTTCCTACACTCTCCAGGGAAAAATGGGACGGGTGTTGCGGTTATGTTCATGCCATTTATGAGAACCTGGTTCACGAAAAAATGAATGGTTCCTCAACGGTCCCGCCCGCCAGGTTCTATTTATGCGGATGGAAAAACATGGTGGATGAAGCCAAACAGAGAATTGTTCAACTTGGTTATGATCGTAAAGCGATACACCAAGAGCTTTACGGATAAAAGCTGCAAGTTGTTAGCTACAAGCCAAAAGCTTTTAGTTCTTCGAATCGTCAGTTAAACTTTGAGTTAATTCCAAGTGCATTTCTAACTTCCCAATGCGAACAACCTGTAAATAAATACCTCAATACCTGAATACCTAGTACCCAATAACCTTTAATTGCATTACCGTGCGCAAAACAACAAAAGATTATCCGATCCAAGTTCCCCCCGGGGGACAGGGGGCTAAAAATTATATCCCAGACTTACCGCGCCCGAAGGCTGAATATATCCTTTTGAAATCAATGGAGTAAATCCAATTCTCCAGGAGAATCCTCCATTTTTTGGCTGGCGGCGGTACATAAATGAAAAAGTTGCATACAGGTTTGTAGGCTCCTCTTCATAATAATTGAAAACATCTACTTTTTTGCTGAGGACAGTTACACCACCACCAACTTCAAAAGTGTGAGGTGAATTGGGTTTGCCAAAAATATAATTGACCTGGAATGGAACAGTTACTACCGATCGCTGATGACCATAATAGTAGTATGGTCTTGTGGAATCATAATAGTCTTCATAAGTAGTTACAAAGCCTAATCCAATCCTCATACCTACACCCAGGTTAGTATTATGAAAACGCCTGTCATAATTTGCTGAAAAGAGTATACCCGGACCGCCAACCTCCGCATAAAATGAAGTCTGCCCACTATATTTCTGGTCCTCATTTTCCTGGCACATGGCGTTGAAACATGCAGCAAAAATTGCAAGCATCAGAAGAAACCGTTTTTTCATAAAGTTGCTTTAGTTCATATTATTGACAACTGATCTGAAAAAGTGCTGCGTTAAGATAAGGAACGCAGAATAATATCTTTTATTTCAGATATAGGAATCCTTTCCTGTTGCATGGTATCCCGGTACCGTATGGTTACCGTGTTATCTTCTTTCGACTGGTGGTCTACAGTTATACAGAAAGGTGTTCCTATGGCATCCATTCTCCTGTAACGTTTCCCGATCGCATCTTTTTCCTCGTAAAAACATTTAAAGTGTGGCTTGCATGAATCCATAATTGTTCTTGCAATTTCAGGGAGGCCATCTCTTTTAAGTAGAGGAAGTATAGCAAGTTTTATAGGAGCGAGAAATGCCGGAAGTCGCAGTAAAACACGGCTGTCTTTTTTTTCTGATGTGCTCAGATCCTGTTCTTCATAAGCTTCGCTAAGAATCAGCATTACAGTTCTGTCCACACCAATAGAAGTTTCAATTACATAAGGAATATAATTTCCAAATGGTTTACCATTGCCGTCAAGGTCATTATCAAAATACTGCAATTTTTTTCTGCTGTATTCCTGGTGATTGCGAAGATCAAAATCTGTACGTGAATGTATTCCCTCTACCTCCTTGAAGCCAATGGGAAAGTTGTATTCAATATCACATGCTGCATCAGCATAATGCGCAAGTTTCACATGATCATGGAAACGATATTTTTCCTGCGAAATGCCAAGGGCAAGGTGCCACTTCATTCGCTCGGACTTCCAGTATTCATACCATTCCTTTTGTGTGCCGGGCCGGATAAAAAATTGCATTTCCATCTGCTCAAATTCGCGCATGCGAAAAATAAACTGTCTGGCTACAATTTCATTCCTGAATGCTTTTCCAATTTGTGCAATACCAAAAGGAATTTTCATCCTCGCGGTTTTTTGTACGTTCAAAAAATTGACAAATATTCCCTGGGCTGTTTCAGGACGGAGATAAATTGTATCTGCTTCATCGCTTACACTTCCCATTTGTGTAGAGAACATCAGGTTGAACTGTCTTACATCTGTCCAGTTAACAGTTCCGCTGATAGAACAAGCTATCCTGTTATTATCAATCAGGTTTTTCAGTCCTTCAAAATCATTTGAACCGAGAAGGGAATCCATCTCTTTCAGCAGGATCTCAGCCTGTTCAGGATGACCGTCTTTTTCCAGTTCTTCTGCCTTTGCTTCCAGCAGGTGATCCACCCTGTATCTTTTGTTGCTGTCTTTATTATCGATCATCGGGTCGCTGAAATTATCAACATGCCCGCTTGCTTTCCATGTTGTTGGATGCATGAAAATGGCAGCATCAATACCTACAATGTTTTCATACATCTGGGTCATGCTTTTCCACCAGTGATCCTTGATATTTTTTTTAAGTTCACTACCCCACTGACCATAATCATAAACAGCAGCCAGTCCATCATAGATTTCACTTGAAGGAAAAATAAATCCGTATTCTTTGCAATGGGAAATAATAGCCTGGAACCTCGTGGTATCTGTTAACATAATGGCGGCAAAAGTAATGAAGAAGCTACAAGCTGCAAGCTGTAAGCTGCGAGCTGTTACCTATTCCAATCCTGAAATCAAATTCCTATTCAACCTGTCAACTAATCAACGTACTAACTTCCTGCGAATTCCCAATTCCCAATTCCTAATCCCCTTTCTCCCCTTCCCCTCATGTTACCTTTATATTGTCTCCCGTCTGTTCATTCTCATCCTTTTTGATCTGCTCCACCTGTTTGAGAGATTTTTTTTCCTGTTCTACCTCAACATTTTTAACCCACACTGCGTATTTATTAGGAACAATGCGTGAACCATAACATGCCGCATAAGCCTTTGTAAATTCTGCTCCGAAATAAAGTATCAACGCAGAATAGTACACCCATACAAGCAACACCACAATAGAGCCAGCAGCACCATAAGTGGATCCGATATTGGAATTACCAATGTAAAAGGATATTCCAAATTTGCCGATCATGAAAAGTATAGCGGTAGCCATGGAACCAACCAGAACATCTTTCCATTTTATTACAGCATCGGGTAACACTTTAAAAATAATGGCAAACAAAACGGAAATAACAGAAAAGGTGATAATGAGGTTCAGAATATAAATGACGATCACTGCCATCTCAGGGAAACGCTCCTGCAACCGGTTCATCAATCCTTCAATAATACCATTTACAATCAGTGAAACAAGAAGGATAAAACCTAGTCCTACAACAACTGAGAATGACAACAATCTGTTCAGCAACATTTTCAGCCAACCCTTTTTGGGCTTTGGTTTAAGATTCCAGATGGTATTTACTGAATCCTGTATTTCTGCAAAAACTGTTGTAGCACCTACCAGCAGTGTAATAAACCCGATTATGGCGGTAAGATTACTTTTCCCGCTAAGTGTTGCATTTTTAATAATCTGTTGTATCTGTAATGCTGCTTCGGCTCCAACAAGACCCTTAATCTGGCCGTAAACAGTTCCTTCCACTGCTTCTTTTCCATAAAAAAGATCAGCCAGGAAGATCATGATAATGAGCATTGGCCCAATGGAAAAAATGGTGAAGTACGCCAGTGAACCACTCAGTTTGAAAACCTTATCATTATCAAAACCTTTAAATGATTCTTTCAGTATTTCCCAGATACCCTTGAACGTAACTTTTTTCTTCATCAGAAGATTTTTGGCTGCACAAAGATACCGGGCGGAAGAAGTATTGTATGGAGAAATTGGTATCCTTACTTCCTGGATGAAGATCGAACAACGTAAAGAAGAAGCCCAAGAAGTGCAGTTCCCATTCCCGGAGGTTTGTTTTTTCCATTCTCAGTGGTAATTACCGGGTGATTCCTGTATTCCTGGTTTTGAACCGATGCAGGCATGATCACAGGTTCCTTATGTCTCCTGCGATCTGCAGGGTGTGCACCGGCAACTACCGGCTTTTCCTGAAACGTTGCATATTCATTCGGTTCAATATGACCACCGCGTTGAAAGGCGAAAGCCTTCGTGAACTCTGCCCCGAAATACAGAATGATGGATGAATAGTATACCCATACCAGTAACACCACAAGTGAACCAGCCGCTCCATATGTAGTTCCGATTTGGCTTTTGGCGATATAAAATGAAATGAGGAATTTTCCGAGCATAAAAAGTAGTGAAGTAAGAATTGCACCCGGCCACACAATCTTCCATTTAATCTTTGCGTCGGGAAGAACCTTGAAAATAATTGCAAAAAGAATTGTTGTTACTCCAAGTGTAAGTAACAGGTTGATGATATAAAAAAGAACAACGGTAAAATCCGGAAAAATATGTTTCAGTTTATCGCTGAGGCCTTCTACAAATGCAGTTACAGCGAGAGATACAAGTAAAATGAAACCAAGACTACCAATCACTCCAAAAGAAAGAAGCCGGGTTTGAAGAAGTTTTAAAAATCCTGCTTTTGGTTTTGGCTTCAGACCCCAGATACCATTCATCGAATCCTGCAATTCACCAAATACTGTTGTTGCACCAATGAGTAATGTTACGATACCAATGATTGCAGCCCAGCCTGCCTTATTGCTCAAAGAAGCATTTTTAATGATCTCCTGGATCTGCACAGAAGCTTCTTTCCCAACAATCCCCTGCATGTGTTGAACAATACTACCCTGCGCTGCTTCATGGCCAAGCAGAAGGCCACTGAGAAATATAAGAACAATCAATAGCGGACCCATCGAAAACACGGTATAATATGCCAGGGAAGCACTCAGTTTTGTTAGTTTATCGTCGGAAAAACCTTTGAATGCATCTTTGAAAGCCTTCCATGCCAATGGAAATGAAAATTTCTTCATACAGTTTTTTCTATGCAAAAAAACAGCCAGCCAACATCCGCAAATAAGATTTTAATGCCGGATGAAAGTTCTGAAGATGCTACAGCATTATCCTGGTGATAAATCCACTGCGAGCCGTTTACACAATGACACTTAGTCTATAAAGTAAAAGCAGAGTTGATTAATTATGTTTAAAGTTTTGGATTATTTCGGTGCCTGTCTGAATCACGATTGGTTTTCTTTTCAAAGTTTTTCTGCAATGCGGTTGTCAGATCCACTCCAGTCTGGTTGGCTATACAGATAAGCACCCATAAAACATCCGCCAGTTCATCTGCAAGCGCTTCAGAATTTTCCCCGGCCTTAAAAGATTGCTCTCCATACTTTCGGCTGATGATCCGTGCTACTTCACCAACTTCTTCTGTAAGGATGGCCATATTTGTCAGTTCACTGAAATAACGAACTCCTGTTGTGCTGATCCATTCATGTACCTTTTGTTGAGCGTCGGAGATAAGCATATTATAAATTGACTTCAAAAGTAAAAATGAAACTCTGATATTCACGATTCGACATGAACATTGACAATCGAAATACATCATTCATTTCTGCATGCTCATATGCATAGCTATTTTTGCTGAATGCGTATTGTTGTTCAGCGGGTTTCCCATGCAAGTGTTACTGTGGAAGAACAGATAAGTGGAAAGATAGAATCAGGCCTGCTGGTTTTATTGGGAATTGAAGATGCCGACACGGAAGAAGATATTCAATGGCTGAGTAACAAGATCATCAACCTTCGGATTTTTAATGATGAACAGGGGGTGATGAACCGGTCGGTTATTGAAAGCGGCGGAGACATTTTACTGGTGAGCCAGTTCACACTTCATGCTTCCACAAAAAAAGGAAACAGGCCCAGTTATATCCGCGCCAGTAAACCTGATATAGCCATTCCGATGTATGAAAAAATGATCGCGCAGCTGGAAAAGGACATGAGAAAAAAAATACAGACAGGTATTTTCGGAGCCGACATGAAAGTGGCATTATTGAATGACGGACCAGTAACGATTGTGATTGATTCGAAAGCAAGGGAATAGGGATTCGGAATTGAAGTGTGTAGCGATTTGCTACCGGAAAATATTTGAGAAACGTGCTCTTGAATTTGGATACACTTCTATTGCACCTTTGCCTACTTTGCGACTTTACGTGAAACCATTTAACTATGACTAATGAACCAAACGATATTAATTCCCGTGAGGACATCACCAGAATCCTCCTCTCCTTTTATAAAAAAGCTTTTACTGATGAACTGATCGGAAAATTTTTTACAGAAGTGGTTCCGCTTGATCTTGATACACACATTCCTGTAATTACCGACTTCTGGGAAACAATTTTGCTGGACCAGCGCAAATACTCGAAGAATGTGATGCAGATCCACCAGCACATCAGTTCATTGTCGGCCATTAAAAAACAACACCTCGACCGGTGGGTGAAACTGATCACGGAAACGATCGATGAACATAACAACGGTAACCGCGCAACACTCATGAAACAGAGAGCAAGATCCATTGCAACGCTGATGGAAATGAAGCTATGATGATTAGTGATCCGGGTTTTTTATTTTTGATTTTTTACTTTAAAAGGATTCCTTGATAGATTTTACTCGAGAGATTGTAATCCAGACTACCCGCAGCGGTGGCAAAGGAGGACAGAATGTAAACAAAGTTGAAACAGCTGTCATTGCCAGGCTGAATATTCCATTATCACATCTGCTTACAGATAATCAGAAAGCACGTGTCATAGAAAAACTGTCTAACCGAATCAATACCGATGGTGATCTTGTAGTGAAAGCACAGACATTCAGAACACAACTCGAAAACAGGGAGGATGCTATTAAAAAAGTAAATGAACTCCTGGTGGATGCGTTGAAGAAGAAAAAAATGCGTGTACCCACAAAACCTTCAAAAGCAATCCGCGAAAAACGGCTCGAATCAAAGAAAAAATCATCTGAACGGAAAGAAGGAAGAAAAAAATTCCGTCCAAAGGATTTTTAACAGGTAGTCTTGGTGCTTATTTTATAGCTTACGCCTCCATGAAATCCTTTGTCGCCATCATGATGATCGCTATACTCACTTTTGGCGGCATTGTGCTTCTTCACAGCTGCAAACATGAAAGCATATCAGCGACAACACCGCTTAATTTTGTTATTCCTCCAGGATTTCCACCACCAACATATGTTTTTGGAAATAATCCCCCAACTGAAGAAGGATTTTTACTGGGGAGAAAATTATTTTATGATGGCAGGCTTTCAATAGATGGAAATTTTCCCTGCTCATCCTGTCACCAGCCGGATGCCGCTTTTACCACTTTCGAACACGACAGAAGTCATGGTTACAATCACAGTCACACCTTACGTAATGCACCCGGGCTTTTCAACCTGGCATGGAATCCTATATATACACAGGATGGCAGTGCTTCCAATCTTGAAAGTATTTATCTCAAACATATTACCAATCCAAATGAAATGGCCGAGACCATGAGTTCCGTTATCAATAAAATTAAAAATGACAGTCAATACAAAAACATGTTCCGAGCAGCATTTGGTGATGAACACGTAACTGAAGACCGCATCTTCAAGGCACTCACGCAGTTTGTGATCAATCTTGTTTCTGCGGATTCCAAATACGACAAAGTAAAGAGAGGTGCGGCTTCATTCACCCAACAGGAGCAGGATGGCTATACCGTCTTCCAGTCAAAGTGCACAACATGCCATGCGGAACCTTTGTTTACAGATTATGCTTTCAGGAATACAGGCCTTCCGGTTGATCCGCTGTTAAACGATTTCGGCAGAATGAGAGTAACAGGAAAAGCTTCGGATTCTTTAAAATTTCGAACACCTTCCCTTCGTAATCTGGAACTGACTTCCTATTATGGACATGATGGAAGATATACACTTGTAAGGGATATGATACATCATTATGAAACAGGGGTGCAGCCTGGACCTACCCTGGATCCTTCACTTGCAGGAGGTATCCCATTGACTCTAACCGAAGAAAACAACCTGATATTTTTCCTTAGGACACTTTCCGATTCGGCATTTTTAAATAATCCCCGTAACAGGGAATAATTGACTGATGACTTGTATTCCATTTTACACCTGTTAAATTTGTTGAGTTTAAACAATATCCCTTGAGTGGAATTAAAAAATTAGCCGGACAAACATTGTGGTATGGTGTGAGTTCAATTGCTGCGAGGTTTTTGAATTATTTACTCACGCCTTACCTTACAGATCCTTCCGTTTTAAAAGGATCTGCCTATGGTGAACTAAGTCTTGTATTTGCAGTAATCCCATTTCTGAATGTAATCTTTACATACGGGTTGGAAACAGCTTACTTCCGCTATTCAAAAAACAGGGAGCACGAAAAGCAGGTATTCAATACGTCCATGGTTTCCCTGATCGTAAGTACACTTATTTTTACCATCATTCTTTTACTTTACCGGCATCAGCTGGCTTCGCTTATTGGTGTTCAGAATCATCCCGAATATTTTACATGGAGTGCTTTCATTATTGCATTTGATGCTTTGTCTTCTCTTGCTTTTGCAAAAGTGCGGTACGAAGGGCGGCCGATTAAATATGCAACCGTACGAATTGCAGGTATCCTGATCAATATTGGCCTGACAGTTTTTTTCCTGTCTGTCTGCCCATCTATTCAGAAGAGTGATCCCAATGGTTTCATCGGCACATGGTACCGTAAAGATTTTGGTGTTGGGTATGTTTTGATTGCTACCTTTTTTCAATCCCTGTTAACTGCCGCACTGTTTATTCCTGTAATAAAACTGATAAATACACATGTTGCTTCACCTGCACTGATTGTAGTATTATCGATCTTTATTTGTATACCATTGTACTTTCTTGTGCAGTTATTAATCATGAAAAATAAACTCGTAATAGAGTTGTACAGGATAGCCAAAACCTTTGTAAACGCGGGTTTAACAAAGCCTTCATAAGTCGCCCCGGCTAAAATTCGCTACCGGCAACGGTTATATAAAAATTACATTTATGTGCACATAGTGGATTACCATTAAATAACACATGAGTTATGGTACTATA